>JAAZME010000074.1 GCA_012798975.1 Gallicola sp. | reverse complement strand
TATGATATCAAAAAAGACTCTGCAGCTTTCGTCTTAGAGTCTTTCTTTATTTAAGAGTGATAAACGATCACTGGTGTTCCTAGTTCTACACTATCAAAAATTGCTTTTACTTTAGAATAAGGTGTATTGATACAACCATGGCTTCCGTTACCGTAGTATATACTTCCACCATAGGAACTCCTATAGTTAACATCATGAATTCCAATGCCTGAATAGTTTATCGGTATCCAGAAATTAACCGGTACATTGTATCTGGTTTTTCCATCGAAATTAAGACCTCGTAATCTTCTATTACGTTCTTTAGACCATACTTTAAAGGTTCCTGTTGGTGTTGCAGCGCCTTTTGTAGGATCCCCCGTTACAACAGATGTTTCTACTGCAAGTTCTCCATCTTTATAGTACCACATCTTTTGTCTTGATAAATCTAGTTCAACATATGTTTTTCCGATATCGTCGTCTCCGCTAGCCATCGCTGTTTCTGTGTATACCGGCTTTATGGTTCCGCTTTCAACTTTTGCAATTTGATCTTTTACTAAAGCTGTTGTTTCGTCTACATTCATCTGCCATCCGTAGATGCCGCCTTTTACAGTTACTTCACCAACACCTGTTGCATTAAAAGTACGTTCGCTTCCTAATGTATCGTATTTAATAGCTAGGTTTTTTACATAATCTCGTAATTTCGCTGGATCAGGCTCATAGTTGTTTTCTTTATCTAAGATTGCAATTAGTTCGTCACCTGTTAACACTTCTTTGTTTTCACCAAGATCGAAGGTGATTTCCGTTGTATTCCAGGTATTTAATTTCTGTACACTTTTCTCTAATTCTTCATTTCCTTTTGTTACAGATGGCTGTTTATATTCTTCATTTAGTTCTACTTTTTCATTCAAGGCTACGAAATTATTAATGATAGTGCTTTTTAACTTATCCATATCCAAGGAATTACCGTATACTTGATCGGTTACTTGATAACTGCCATCTACTTTTTCTATGGTTGCATTGATCGGTTCTTGTACATTCTTGAACAGATCAGAATTTTCTAATAACTCGTTCAATTTTTTATCATTCCATGAAGGTTTATAATCGACAGTATATTCGTCCTTTGTAAAGAATGCTGCCGGCCATGTGAAGGCATTTTGATTTAACCGTGTATCTTTTGGTATGTCAATGCTGTATGCTATGGATTCTGAGGGAATAATTGCTTCTTTTTCATCTTTTCCTACTGCTGTTACGGTAAAGCTGTCTACATTTCGGTCTAACGCTGTAGACTTGACATTAAAACTTCGGTTCTCTTCGTTAATAAATGTGTTTGGTAATGTGTAAAAATTGAAATATCCAACTCCTGCCAGATAAACAATCAATATTGCCGATACAATACCTATTACTATTTTTTTTGTCATTGCGTCTCCTATTTTTATTACCTATTAAATTACTAGTATTACCATCTCATTTATTATACTAAAAATCCTCCTTCCCTTCAATAGGGTTGGAGGATCTTTTATTATAATTTTGAGTAGTACTCAACAACTAGAGATTCTGTAATTTCAATTGGTACTTCATCTCTTTCTGGTGATCTTTCTAGCGTTACTGTATAGTTATCTTCTTTTGAAAGATATGGATAGCCGCCTTTTAACTCAGATTCGTAATTTTCTTTGAACATTTCAACTTTTTGTGATTTTTCTCTTAAGCTAAGTTTATCTCCAACTTGTACTTCGAAAGAAGGAATATTAACTTTTTTACCGTTTACGAGAACATGTCCATGAACTACCATTTGTCTAGCTTGTCTAATTGAAGACGCAAAGCCAGCTCTATACACTAGATTGTCTAAGCGAACTTCAAGTAATTTGATTAACTCTTCCCCTGTATTTCCTTCAGCTTTGTAAGCTTTATCGAAATAAGAGCGGAATTGTTTCTCCATTACTCCATAGTAAGCACGCAATCTTTGTTTTTCTAGCAGCTGTGTACCATATTCTGTAAGTTTTTTGTCATCTCTTCCTAAACCTTTGCCCATTCTTTTGCTAGCTTTAGGATGTCCGCATACATTTAAACCAAGTCTTCTAGATTGTTTGAATCTAGGTCCCATCATTTTTGCCATATTTTATATTCTCTCCATTAAAAAATTATTTTGCCGCGATAATTTTTTAAGCCAGTAATAATGATACCACTTTATTATCGCATTTTCAAGCCTTTTACATTAAAAAAAGGGATTAAGTGAAACCCAATCCCAAATTCTTAATCTACTAATTCTAAGATACACATCTCAGCACCGTCGCCTTGGCGAGGTCCTAATTTAAGAATTCTAGTATATCCGCCATTACGCTCGCTGTACTGAGGCGCAATTTCTTCGAATAATTTATGAACAGTAGCATCTTTGTAGATATATGCAGAGGCTTGTCTTCTTGCATGCAAATCTCCTCTTTTACCTAAAGTGATCATTTTTTCTGCTACTTTTCTTGTTTCTTTAGCACGAGTTACAGTAGTTTGAATTCTACCTTCTTCGAATAAAGATTGAACTTGATTTCTCAACATTCCATCTCTATGGTCTGCTCTACGACCTAATTTTCTATATCCTGCCATCTAAATCCCCCCTTACTCTTCTTCTGCGAATTCCAATCCCATGCTGTGGATTTTGTCTTCCACTTCTTCTAAGGATTTTTTACCGAAGTTTTTGATTTTTGCCATTTCGTCTTTAGATTTAGAAACAATATCACCTACAGTATCGATACTGGCTCTTTTAAGACAATTAAAGCTTCTTAATGTAAGATCCAGTTCTTCTACATGTATGGAGTAAAGTTCTTCCGTATTGACATCTTCTTCATCTTCAACTACTTCTTTCTCAAAATCACAGTTCGGTAATTCTCTGAAGAGTTCAAGATAATTCATAAGAATATCTGCACCTTTAGAAATAGCATCTGGTGCTGTTAATGTCCCGTTTGTCCATACTTCTAAAGTTAATTTATCAAAGTCTGTTATTTGACCTACTCGAGTGTTCTCGATGCTGTAGTTCATTTTTGTAACAGGTGTAAAGGAAGAGTCTACAGCGATTGTGCCAATAGGGTCTTCTTCTGACTTATTGAACTCCGCTATTCTATAACCGCTTCCATTTTCTACTCGTACTTGAATATTAATATCTGCATCTTCGTTTAAAGTTGCGATATAGTGATCCGGGTTTACTATTTCAACGCTAGAATCTACTGCAAAATCAGCCGCAGTTAAAGCTCCGGGACCTTTCTTTTCTATTTCTAATTCTATAGGTTCGTCTCCGTATTTGCGTATACAGATTCCTTTTATGTTTAAAATAACTTCTGCAACATCTTCGACAACACCAGAAATAGTTGATAATTCATGTAGAACATTGTCAATTTTTACTTTAGTTATAGCAGCACCTGGTAAAGACGATAATAACACTCTTCGCAAACTATTGCCAAGAGTTGTTCCAAAACCGCGCTCTAATGGCGCAATTATAAACTTACCACAATTTTCATTCTCAACAACATCTATAATTTCAATTTTTGTATTCAAATTTTCTGTCATAGACCAACCCCTCCTTAAATTATAAGTCTATTTCATTGAGGGTAACTGAATTGTATGAAAGTATTAGCAATACTTTCTTCACATGAAAAAAGAACTTAACCAAAGTTACAGTATTACCCTTTGACTTTCTCTTTTTTATTAATTCCTCTTATAAGTTTTCATAAGTTTAAAAGTCAAATGTAGGGACCTGTAACGTCGATCG
>JAAZME010000064.1 GCA_012798975.1 Gallicola sp. | reverse complement strand
TAATTATTTATGATAAGCTCAAAATGACAATGGATTATGAATGGGTTGAACCAGCTTCTAGAATGCTTGCAAGTATTATATATATGTCTTTGGGGATTCCCTTTATTCATAGCGGAAATGAATTTTTAAGAGGCAAAAACTTAGAATATAACAGTTATAATTTGGCGTTAGATATTAATGGGATAGATTGGGGTAAAAAATATAAGAATAGATCTCACTATAAATACTATAAAGAGCTTATACAATTTAGAAAGGATCATCCAATATTTGAAATGAGCGATCCGGAGGAAATAAGAGAAAAACTTTGTTTTTACGACAAGCTGCCGATGGAGCTTATTGGATATACTTTAAAGACGGATAAAGGATATCTAATGATATTTCATAATGCGGGAAAGATAAGATATCAGCTGGATTATAACCGCATCCAGGAACATTTTGATTTTTATCATTTAGGCAATATTTCTCCAGAAGAAATCACATTATCTTTTGACGAAAGAGGCAGGGTCAGCGAAGAGTTGAAAGATATAGATAATTATGAGATAGGACCTTTAACAACAGTTGTATACAGTATTAATAAACAGTATAAGGAGGACGGAATGGATTATTTAAAAGAATATCAAAAATGGCTTACGGGTGATGTAATCGACGAAGAAACGAAAGCAGAGCTTCGTCTCATTAAGGATAATGATGTAGAAATAGAAGATCGGTTCTATCAGTCTCTTAAATTCGGAACTGCCGGGCTAAGAGGAAAAATCGGTGCTGGAACAAACAGAATGAATCAATATACCGTAGGACTTACGGCTCAAGGGCTGGCAGATACTATTCTTCGTTATGGACAAGAGGCGAAAGATCGGGGCATCGTTATTGCTTATGATGTGCGTCATTTTTCGAGAGAATTTTCGGAACTTTCTGCACGTATTTTTGCTGCGAATAGAATAAAAGTGTATCTATTTGAAGACATACGTCCTACCCCTGTTCTTTCATATGCTGTGCGGGAATTAAACACGATTTCAGGTGTTATGGTGACAGCAAGCCATAATCCTAGAGAATACAACGGGTACAAAGTGTATTGGGAAGAAGGATCTCAAATTTTAGATGACGTTGCAGACAAAGTATTGATGAATATTGAAAAAATAAAAGATTTTTCAGAGATCAAAAAAATAGAACTGCAAGAAGGAATAGACAATGGTCTTATCAAAATGATCGGCGAGGAAATTGACAGTTCTTATTTGGAAAAAGTATTGTCAATGACAATAAATGACGATATTGATAAAAATATTTCTATTGTGTACACACCATTAAACGGTACGGGAAATGTTTTAGTTCAAGAAATTCTGAAGCGAAGAGGCTTTAATAATGTCCATATAGTAGAGGAACAGGAAGAACCGGATGGAGATTTTACTACAGTAGGCTATCCGAATCCAGAAGATCCCAAGGCATTTGCTTATGCAGAAAAACTGGGAAAAGCAAAGGATGCCGAGCTTCTCATAGCAACAGATCCGGACGCAGACCGTACGGCTATTGAAGTGCGGAATGAGGAGGGAGAATATGTGTTTTTAAATGGAAAAAAAATCGGAGCTTTATTGGTTCACTATATTCTTTCTGAACGCAGCAGAAAAGGAACTCTTCCTGAAAATGGAGTTGTGGTTAAATCCCTTGTTACAGGTGATCTTTCTACTAAAATTGCAGAGAAATACGGTGTAGAAATGATTGAAACCTTAACCGGTTTTAAAAATGTCTGCGGAAAAGCCAATGAGTATGATATCACAGGAGAAAAGACGTTTATCTTCGGCTATGAAGAAAGTATCGGATATAACTACGGTACATTCGTCAGAGACAAAGATGCAGTCAATTCTACAATGATGATCGCAGAGATGGCAGGATTCTATAAAAAACAGGGTAAATCTCTGCTCGATGTATTAGAAGAGCTTTTTGAAGAGTTTGGATATTATAATGAAACATTAATTTCTGTTGTATACGAAGGTGTTGACGGACAAGAAAAAATTGGACGTATTATGGAAGAATTCAGAAAAGAAGGTATTGCGAAAATAGGCGAGATGAATTTAACAGATACTGTAGACTACAATGAAGATGAGACAGGTCTTCCGGCTTCCAATGTATTGAAATATTATTATGATAATGGTTCTTGGTTTGCCCTTAGACCTTCAGGGACGGAGCCGAAAATTAAACTTTATATTTATTCTGTAGGAGAAACCTTAGAGGACTCTGAAAAAATATTAAAACAAATAGAAAAAGTAGCGAAAGAAAAAATGGACTCTGTAGAATAATAGCAAGGTTATCTTAATATATTTTATATATTAAGATAACCTGTTTTTAACTTCTTGTTAAAGATCTGTTATAATGATTAGAGTCTAAAAATTGCATATAAAAGGAGCGGATTGGATGAAAACATTAGAAGAAAAAATACTTCGTGACGGAACGGTACTACCTGGCAATATTTTAAAAGTAGATAATTTTGTGAATCACATGATTGA
The DNA here is from genome assembly GCA_012798975.1 of Gallicola sp. Taxonomy (GTDB): domain Bacteria; phylum Bacillota; class Clostridia; order Tissierellales; family Peptoniphilaceae; genus JBQKLI01. The sequence goes on along the minus strand of JAAZME010000064.1, from coordinate 2,639 downwards.
ACCGAAATTGTTTATGGAAATGGCAGACGAATTTTATGGAAAATTCAAGGATGAAGGAATTACGAAAATATTAACCATTGAGGTTTCCGGGATCGGGGTTGCTTTTGCCTGCGGATTAAAATTTGATTGTCCGATTTTATTTGCGAAAAAAACAGATTCTAAAACATTAGTAGACGACTGTTATACTTCTCATGTCTACAGCTATACAAAAGACAAGACCTATGAGATAAGAGTTGCAAAGAAATTTTTGCAAGAGGGTGAAAATGTATTAATAATTGATGATTTTTTAGCCAACGGAAAGGCGTTAGAAGGATTGATCGATTTATGCGAACAGGCAAAGGTCAACATAAAAGGGATCGGAATAGTTATCGAAAAAGCTTTCCAAGAAGGAGGCAAAAATATCCGCTCTGAAGGTTACGACCTGCTATCGCTAGCTCGCATTAAAGAGTTTAAAGACGGTCAGGTAATCTTCTGCGAAGAGGAATAAATATCAACAATAATATAAAGATAATTCTTTTCATCTAATTTCAATACAAAAAAGAGCCGGATTGTGTTAAGATTAATAAAGTATTAACCTTAATTACAAAAAAAAAGACTCGATTGAAAGTGGTGATGAAATGGGTACAATTTTAGATTTTCTGGAAGCCTTTTTTTCTATACAGATAACGGCTAATCTTACATTATATGGCCTGTTGGCTATGTTTTTTAGATATATATTTGTAATAATCATATACTATTTCATTTTTAATATTATAAAAATGATTTACCTGGACATTAGAGGGACAAATGATATGAATTATGTAGCAGATACCTATCTAAAGCTGATTAACCGAAAAGAGAGGCTTCCTTTTAAAATTCAGGAACATTATTATATTGGTGATAATACGTATATCGGTCGTGATGAGAGCAATGATGTTGTTTTAAAAGACCGTTTTATTTCGAAGAAACATGCACGTATTATCAAAGATCAAGGAATTTATTTTATCGAAGACTTGAATTCTGCAAACGGAATCTATTTAAACGGTGAAAGAATTAATGAAGCAATTGAATTGAAAGATAAGGATTTAATCGATATTGGACAGGTTGAGTTCTTATTTGTGAATGGAGATGACAGCAATGAAAAATAATCAGGATATGGTTATAAAAGAAGCGAAAACTCCATTTTTTCAAAAGCTGAAAAAGTTTAAGCCTTTTTCTTTTCAGTCAAAACTTCTAAACACTAGAAAACAAATTTTATTGTTTCAAATAATCAGTTTATTCTTAGTTCTAGTATCCAACGAAGACGGTATTTTACTTCGAGATCTGCTGATATTAACAGGCTTTGTCATAGCTTCATCCTTGACGAATACTTTTATAGGGAAAGTGACCAAAGGTGATGTATATATACTTCAAGTGGCCACTTTTTTATTCAGTATAGGGGTAGCGGTGATCTATCGTTTAGATAATGAGCTGGGTATTAAGCAGATTTTTTGGTATTTTTTAGGCTTAGTAGTTTTTTATGCGGTGTATTTTATAATGAAGTCCTTCAAAGGGTGGAAAAACCTGACATGGCTTTATTTAATAGGGTGTTTTGGCTTGTTCTCGTTAACCCTTCTTTTTGGAACGAGAACGGGGGGAGCGATCAACTGGATTAGAATCGGCGGATTTAATTTTCAGCCTTCAGAAATCACAAAGCTGCTGTTTGTTTTTTTACTGCCTTCTTTCTATCTAAATCCTAAATTCTTGAAGAATTTTAAATACAGACCCTATTTTATGATGGCTGTAGTATACATCTTTATAGCATTGTTTTTCGTTCAAAGAGACCTTGGAACGGCTGTAATATTTTATGGTTTATTTTTGTTAAGCCAGTTTGTATACGGGGAAGATGAAAGACTTATGCTGCTAAATGTAATACTCGCAGCAGGGGGATTTGTGTTGGCCTATTTTCTATTCAACCATATCCGTGTTCGTGTATTGACATGGCTTGATCCTTGGACTTATATAGAAGGAATGGGATATCAAATCACACAGGCTCTCTTTGCTATTGCTTCAGGAGGGTTCTTTGGAACAGGAATCCGGATGGGACAGCCGAATCTGATCCCGGTAGTAGAATCGGATTTTATTTTTGCGGCGATTACTGAAGAAATGGGAATATTTACTGGAATGGGAGTGATTATGCTCTTTTTGATCCTTGTGTATAGAGGGTTTAAAATCTCTTTAGAACAGACAGATCTGTTTTTCAAGTTCGTAGCTATGGGTGTAACGATGCTTTTCGCGATTCAGGCGATTATAATGTTTGGCGGTGTTTTAAAGCTGCTTCCACTAACGGGAGTTACAATACCTTTTGTCAGCTATGGAGGAAGTTCTATTTTATCCAGCTTTTTATCTTTAGGAGTTCTTCAGTTCTGTTCTTCCGACACCAGAACGAAAAGCGAGGTGGAAAATGGAGAAATTTAATAAGAAAATCATATTAATCCTTTCCTTGTTTGTAGTTGTATTTGTTGCTTTTGTCTTATATATGACCTATTTTCAGATCGTAAGGGCAGAAGATGTGGCAAGGCACGAGTACAACAAAAGGCTATGGGTGGATGAGAATAAGATTGAACGAGGGGCGATTTATGATCGAAATGGAAATCTTCTAGCAGAGACTAAAAAAGACT
>JAAZME010000034.1 GCA_012798975.1 Gallicola sp. | reverse complement strand
TGCTCTACCAGCTGAGCTAATGAATCAAATTTTGAACCTAAAATAGTATAGCATTCTTTTGTCATTCTAGCAAGTTTTTTCTTCGTTTATCTTCAGTTTTAATACTACTGTAAATAAAAAAGCAATATCTCTCGATATTGCTTGTGGTGACCCATCGGGGGCTCGAACCCCGGACAACCTGATTAAGAGTCAGATGCTCTACCAACTGAGCTAATGAGTCGTACTTTGAACCTTTGTTAGTATAGCACTATCAACTCTTCCTAGCAAGATGTTTTTATATTCCACTCGTTTTCTAAACCTAAAGCAAATAAGGATGGTTGTATTTTCACCATCCTTATTTTATAAATTATCTTCTTACAGGATTTAAAGTTTGAATCTTTTTATCCATTTCCTGTATTTCTTGTTCTGTAAATGCTCTTTTCGGCAGAAAAAGAAAGGCTCCATTTTCTTCTTCTATAAAGTAGAACTCTTTCTCGGAATGAATATTTTTAACATCCTCCCATTTATGAAGTCCTGAAGCATTTTTTGTTTGTACATCTATCCCCTGCTCTACAATTAAAACACGATAATCTTCCTGAAACATTTCAACAAATTCATAAATCTTCTTAGGTTTTAAGTAGCTTTGATAAAAAAGACCTCCTATACCGATTAATCCGGCTAAGAGCAGCAGCCAGCGAAACATTCCTTCCATCAAAAACGCTCCTGCAATACATGCTAGATAGAGAATAATATCATAGCCTTTTATTACTTTTGATTTTTTCATAGCTTGACGATATCCTCTTATAAATTCGTCTTTTTCGTATTTAAAATTGAGCTCCATTCAGTTCTCCTTATTGATTTATACTATATTCTACCGGAATTCTCTCTGTGCTCTTAAAGGCCTCTTCCCAAAGGCTGGAAAACCGTTCTGAAGCCCACTCCTCCATTACGATACTGCTGCTTCCATATAATGGAATCGATGCTATGGGATAAACGGTATCTTCATGGGAATAGATCAAAAGTTCATCCGGACTTTGAATAACAATCAAGTCTTCTTTAGGCGAACTGACGGCGTCGATCGCATCCGGCACCATGTTTTTAATCTTCGCCCAGCTGAAATTTTTCTCGCTGTCCATATCGATATCGTTATTCGGCACAATGTTTAAATTCACTTTTTTAGTTTTTACAGATCCTTCTTTCTCATAATGAAGATATGTGGCAAACACCCATTTCCCATTCTCTCGGACAATTCCGATATTCTCCACTTCTTCCTGCACATCTATTTCTTTTGGATCGATACCAAGACCAGCCGCTTCTTTTGATGTGGTTTCCGAGAGTATTTTGAGTCCCGTTGCTCCGGCAAGGTCTGTGATTTTTAAAGGCTCTCCAGATAAATTATCTAATTCTTTCATATTATAATCTGAACCCGGCTCCCCTTCTTTTGTATCCATATAGCTGATATAATTTGGATCTACAAAGGTTGTAATAAGTTTGTTTTTTGAACTAATAGAATTTTTGCTGTTTTCTTTGATTCCTATATCTTTCGCTTTTATGACTTCTAAGGGCTCCTTAGTATAGTCCATGAAATGTTCAGCGGTCCAATAAGAATTCTGTCTTGGAATAAAAAGATCATGGGTCAAATAAACAGTAATATTACCTTCTTCATTCTTTCGGATAAAATAAGTATGATAATTATTTACACTTCTCCCCTCGATTTCATCCGCTGTACGGATACCTAATAATAGTGCCGTATCAATCCTTTCAAGACTTTTTGATCCGGATAAAATTTCTCGATCTAAAGCGATATATTCAGTAATTAAATTCTTGTCTACTGTATCGGATTTTCGTTTTGCTCGATACAGATCTCCACTATATACAAAAAGGATGGTATTATGGTCCAGCATCAGTATATCTTGATAAAACCTTTCTCCGTCGGAGATGGAAATGACTTCAAGATTTTTATCTATTTGTGCCTGAACTGCTTCGTGATTCCCATATTTATACAGGAAATAATTTTTTCCGTTAACGTACTTTGAGGAAAAAACCGGAGTCGTCGAATAGCGGCTTTTCATTAAAACGAGCTCAGGGTCAAAATACAGTTCATCTCCCTTTTCTAGATCCGCTTTTCCATTCGAACTGTCAGCAATCTGCTCCTTCGATTCGATACCCCAGGTTCCCTGAACCGAATGCTTCGAAGCTTTAGGCGTTACTATATTGTCATTTGTTTGGGAGGAGGTATTTACAGGGATACAGGAACTTAGAAGGAGAAGACTGATCATCAATATTGCAGTTTTTATTCTAATCACCATTTTCCTCCTTTGGTATGTTCACTTTTATTCTAGTACCCTGATTCAGTTTGCTGCTTATGATCATATCGCCATGATGGGCTTTAACGATCTCTTCGCATATAGAAAGACCTAATCCTGTATGAGAATTGCTGTTATTTCCGCGATAAAATTTTTCTGTCACTTTGTTGATTTCATCTTGCCCGATACCGATGCCTGTATCTATAACTTCTAGTATGACCGTTGATTCACCGCTTAAAATATTCATCATTACAGTGCCTTCTTCTTCCGTAAATTTTAGAGCATTATCCACAAGGTTTATAAGTACTTGCTTAATACGGTTCGGATCCACAAAAGCAAAGATATCTTCTTCATGATTGATAACAAGGTCGATACCCAAAGATTTTGCCCGGGGCGTCAACTGGCTTTTTATAGACAGGGCCAGTTCTGTAATATTCGTTTCTTCTTTTCGAAGATTCACCCGTCCTGAAGTAAAACGAGAAAAATCCAAAAGCTCCTCAACCATATCGCTTAAGCGTATACATTCGCCTTCAATAATACTTAATCCTTCTCTTACCAGTTCTTCATCGCTAGGATCATAAAGCAGTGTACTTGCCCATCCGTTTATAGAAGTAAGCGGTGTCCGAAGTTCATGGGATACAGAAGAAATAAAGTCGTTTTTGATACGATCTTTTTCTTTGATATTGTTGGTCATAATATTTACAGTTTTCCCTAAAACGCCGATTTCGTTAAAGTCGTTTTCTTCTGCATGAACATCAAGCTGTCCGTTTGATATTTTTTCTGCCACCTTTGTCAGATTATTAATCGGCTTTACAATAGACTTCGCCATAATATAACTGATAAAAATCGTTAAACCGATTAAGACGATTCCAAATAATGCATAGATTAAAAACCGCTGCATAATAAGTTCATCAACCGTCTCCAAAGAAGTAGAAATTCTCAAGATTCCAACTTGTTCGCCTCTTGATTTCAATGGACGCGCCACAGTCATGACTTTTTCCTCAACAGCAGGATCCTTTCCTATATAGTTTCCCTCTTCTCCGTTTAAAGCATCCAGCGTATCGCTGGTTTCTATTTTTTGTCCAAGCTGTGTGGAAGCGGTGCTGTCAAAGAGCACAACACCAGAGTTGTTTAAAATCTGTATTTGTCCGTCGTTATTTCTATAAAACTGGTCTTTATCCTGTATAATTACATCTTCTAGACGATAGTCGGAAAGATAGGATGAATACATATACGTAGAATAGCGTATTTGATTTTCCAATATCCCGTGTATTGTTGAATAGTAATAGTTTTGCAAGGAATAAAAGGATACACCTTCAAAAACTAAAATGATCGCAATGGATAATAATGTAAAGAATCCTATAATCCGATTTTGCAGACTAAGCTTGATCTGCCTTTTTATTCTGTTTTCCATCTATATCCTGTTCCCCAAACGGTTTCTAAATACACTGGTTTGCTTGGATTTTCTTCCACTTTTGACCGCAGTCTTCGAATATTTACATCGACAATTTTATTATCCCCGTTGTATCCTTCTCCCCAGACTAGATCTAAAAGTTCCCCTCTTGTGAAAGCCTTGCCTGGATTTTTAAGAAACAAAGTCGCAAGATGAAGTTCGTTCGGTGTCAATACGATTTCTTTGTCATTTTTTTTGAATATTTTTGAATAAAGATCCAAGGAAAAAGGTTCTAATTCGATTACATTTCCTTGAGCTTTTTCCTCTGGTTTGATTCTTCTTTTTAAAGACTTGATGCGA
>JAAZME010000141.1 GCA_012798975.1 Gallicola sp. | reverse complement strand
TTTATTTCCTTCTTCTGATTGAGCTTTGTTGAAATTTATTTTAATATATCCGCAAACCTTTCCTTCCCTGTAAGCCAAAAAGAATACAGAACCCGGAGTCTCTATTTCCTTTCTTAAAGATTCCAGCGATAAATCTTCCTTAATATACGAATTCATATCTTCTTCGGAATTATATTCTCCGAAGGTTTCTACAAATGTTTCAATACTTATTTTCTGCAGTTCTTTAAGCATCTCTTTCTCTGCTTGAAGAATTAAAATCTCATTTTTCATTGGACTTCCCTCCTGTATCATTTTCATTATATCGAAAAAACGATCTTCTTAATACTTGCCTGAAATATTATCTCTTTATCCATTATTAATAATAGAATAACTCTCTAAAATATCCTCTAATTTTAAAATAGCAATAAAACATAACCCAAACTTGTTATAACATTAACTTAAATGGGTACAATGTTAATATCGTTACAAATAGTAACCCTACATTACATTTAAAAGGAGATTTTATATCAAAAATTATTATTATAGGTTCAAATCACGCAGGAACAGCAGCCATCAACACGATCTTGGATAACTACAAAAACGAGGAAGTTGTAGTATACGTTCGCAACGATAACATCAGCTTCCTAGGCTGCGGTATGGCTTTGTGGATTGGAAAACAGATTTCAACAGGAGACAATCTTTTCTACTGTACTCCTCAGATCCTGCAAAACAAGGGATCTAAAGTTCATATGGGAGCGGAAGTAACAGCCATAGATCCAGAGTCAAAAACTGTAAAAGTAAAACTTAACGGCGAAGAAATCGAAGACCATTATGATAAATTGATCCTCGCTACCGGATCCAACCCTGTTACCCTTAATATTCCAGGCAAGGAACTTGAAAACGTACAGCTCGTAAAGCTGTATCAAAACGCACAGTCAGTTATTAACAAAATAGAAGAAGATCCTTCCATCGAAAATGTAGTCGTAATCGGTGCAGGCTATCTCGGGGTAGAATTAGCGGAAGCGTTCCAAAGACTGGGTAAAAACGTAACCCTTATCGACAGAGAAGAACATATCCTTTCCGGCAACTTCGATCCAGAATACGGAGACCGCATGGCGGAAAACATGAAAAGCAACGGCATTGATATCCGCTTAGAAGAATCTGTATTAGAATTTAAAGGGGAAAAGGGAAAAGTTTCCTCTGTTGTCACAGATAAAGGCACATTCCCTTGCGAAATGGTCATTTCTGCTGCAGGTTTTACACCAAACTCAAGCCTCGGGGGAGAAGCTTTCGACCGTTTTAAAAACGTTGCTTATCTTGTGAATAAACGATTCGAAACTTCTCAAAAAGACGTCTATGCTATTGGGGATTGCTCTACTGAATATAACAACGCCATCGACGATGTAGACTATATCGCCCTTGCAACAAATGCTGTTCGTAGCGGAATCGTAGCAGCTCACAATGCTTGCGGTACAGATATCGAGTCTCTAGGTGTTCAAGGATCCAGCGCTATTTCTATCTTCGGATACAATATGGTCTCAGCAGGACTTACTGTGGCTGCTGCCAAAAAACATAATATCGATGTCTCTTATACAGACTTCGAAGATACACAGCTTCCAGCCTTCATGGAAATCGACAATCCTAAAGTCAATATCCGTATCGTGTATAGAAAAGACAACCGTGTTATCGTAGGTGCGCAGCTTGCTTCAAATTACGATATCTCACAACAAATCAACCTCTTCTCTCTAGCGATCCAAGAAAAAGTTACAATCGATAAATTAGCCTTATTAGATATCTTCTTCCTTCCGCATTTCGATCAGCCCTATAATTACATTACAATGGCTGCATTATCTGCGAAGTAAGACAAAAACCAACCGTCCTGAAAGATTCTTCGGGACGGTTTTTATATCTTCTGTATTTTCTAGATCTTTTTGCAGCATATTTTTCTCTCCTCTTTGCCCATAAAGAAAACCATGACACTCTTTCTTGAAAAGATAATATTAAAAGCAGAAATCTGGGATTTCTGCTTTTAATCTATTGTATTCAGCTTTTTCATGTCTATCAATAACAAACTTCGCAGAGATTCTTTAGAAAAGCATCTGCTCTAATTCCTAAACTTTCCGCAAATCTTTCCGCTTCTAAAATATACTCATCTCCCAAAGCTTTTGGATCATGGGCATCTGCATTGATAAGATATCGAAGATCATATTCTTTTGAGATCTGGAAAATATCTTGATTTGGATAGGGCCTTCCTGTTCTAAAACCATTTGCATTGATTTCAACAGGGACATTCTCTTTCTCGCAAGTTTTAAAAATCTTTTTCATCGTCTCTTTTGAAACTTCATCCAGTCTGCCATTATAATGATTTGTCAAAAACATATCCGGATGGGCTAAGATTTCAAAGAAACCAGTAGATAGCCCCTCAATCACCTTGTCGCCATATAAACGAATCTCTCTTTCTCCTTTCGGTGCAAAGTAGTCGATTCCTCCCCTTCTATCGCTTCGATGCTGTCCTAATACAAACAACTCGTATCCTCGCACTTCTCGGAGATATCTGTACCACTCCATCTCTTCCGGATAATACTCCGCTTCAAATCCTTTGATAATATTGATCTGCTCTTGATATTTTTCAATTACTTGATCAAACTCGCGATTATAAGCATTGAATTCTTCAAAGAGCATTCTGCTGCTGTCCGGATTCCCTTTTAAGGGAACATGCTCCGTAATGGCAATCTCCTTCATGCCCAGTTCAATCGCTTTACTAATATAGTCCTCTATTTCTCCCGTACCATGACGGCACCATCTTGTATGTGTATGATAATTAGAAATCATCGAATTCTCCTTTGAGTTCAGTTCATTTTCATCAATGAGTCTATTATACACGTTTAGGAAAAATATTTTTTAAGTTTAGAACAAGATAATATGAAATCCAGTCTCTTTAAGATATCTTTTAGAGATACATCATCTTAGAATCCATAATAATCTTTCTTCTAGATCCCCTTATTTCTTTTAGAGAGAACCACGTTTCTATATACCTAGACTCTTTTGCAGCAATAGTCCTCCCTTGAAAAAGGCAACGCATTTTTTTGACATTATTTCCTTAAAATCTTCTCCATCGCCTTGCCTTTCGCAAGCTCATCAATTAATTTATCCAGATAACGAACTTCCCTCATTAAATCCTCTTCGATATTTTCTACTCTTATACCGCAGACAACGCCCGTAATAAGTTCTCTTTTTTCATTCATAGAAGGAGCCTCCTTGAAAAACTCCCGATAGCTTTTTTCCTCTTCTAAAACCTTAGCCAACCCGGCATCATCATAACCAGTCAGCCAAAAAATAATCTCGTCTACTTCCTCTTTTGTTCTGCCTTTTCTCTCTGCCTTATTTACCAGCAAAGGGTAGACCTTCGTAAATTTCATAGCATATACTTTTTGATTATCCATATCTTCTCTCTTTTCTTTTTGAATTTTTAAATCTTTCTGGTTAAAAAAGACTTCCTGTTTCTACCACTAATTCATTCTTTTGCTATCTTTTTAAAAATAATTTCTCCCAAATTAAACAACATGTACACAAATACTAAAACTAAAGGAATAAAAATATAGTTTGCCATCTCAGGAAAAATCGGTTTGTATTTGAAATAAAAATAATTCCCATCTACAAAAGGATTGATAATACTCACGATAAACAAATACAATAAAAACCATTTGTAGGCGAAAACTTTGTCTCCCTTTTTAATCTCAACAGGATAAGCAGCTCTTGCATAATAAGGAAAAAGCAGTGTAATCACATGATTTATAATAAAGCTGATTCCTATAGGATGAGTTATACCGTATACTCTGCTGGGATAAAGAAAGGTCAGCCATGCAAATAAAGAAAAATAGCAGATTACAGCATACAGTTTTCTATTTTTTGTCAGCAGGAAAGCCATAATTAAAATAGAATTTATCCTGCTGATGTGTAGAGGCAGGGATTCGCCTAGATCAAATTCAAACAAAATAAAATAGGATCCGTAGAGAAGTATCTGCTGGATAAGGCTTACTATAAAAAGGATAACCGTAAATCCCTTTTCATATTTCTTTATAAACTTCTTTTCCTTATACATCCATAATGCACTTATCATAAGAATACAGATGTAAAGGATATGGTCTATTCTAAAAAGTGGAATATATTCTCCAAACTCTGTCATATTCTTACCTCCGGCTGTCTGTTTTCGAAAGATAAAGGAAACTTTCTGTATCTACTGTGGAATAAAAGCCCTTTTTTCTGCCTTAAAACCAGTTTGTTCGGCTA
>JAAZME010000026.1 GCA_012798975.1 Gallicola sp. | reverse complement strand
CCTTTATCTGCAGAAGCTCAAGCAGAAGCACGTCTTCTAATGATGAGTACAAATAATATTTTAGCGCCGAAAGACGGTAAGCCGATCACAACACCATCTCAGGATATGGTATTGGGTGCATATTATTTAACTCGAGGAAAAGATGAAGAAAGAGCCGAATATAAAGAAGAAATCAAAGCAGATCCTTTTGCAGTTCCAATGTTTACAGATATAGACGAATTGAAAAAGAGTTATCAGCTTGGAAATATAGGTTTACATGATTTTGTAAGGGTACGAGTTTACAATAAGGATCTTGAAAAAAGCAGACCAGTATTGTCTACAGTAGGAAGATTTATTTTCAACGAAAAGATTCCTCAAGATTTAGGTTTTGTTAATCGTGAAGAGAAACCATTTAAACTTGAAATTGACAAGCTGGTAGGCAAGAAAGAGTTAGAAGAGATTATTCACCGCTGTTATGAAAAACACGGCAATATTATCACTTCAGAACTTTTGGATTATATTAAATCTTTAGGATATAAATATTCTACAATAGGCGCTGTTACCATCTCCATGGGGGATATCAACGTTCCGGAATCAAAATCTTCTATCCTTCTTCAAGGGGATAAAAGAGTAGAGGAATACGAGAACCTTTATCGTACAGGTATGATTTCCGATGAAGAACGTTATAATTTCGTTATCAAGATCTGGGGAGAAGTTACAGATGAATTGACAAATACCTTGATGAGAGACCTTGATGATGATAATAACCTTGCGATCATGGCAAACTCTGGTGCCCGTGGTAGTAAAAACCAGATCAGACAGCTGGGCGGTATGCGTGGTTTGATGAGTTCTGCAGCGGGTAGAACTATCGAAATTCCAATCAAATCAAACTTCCGTGAAGGTTTATCCGTACAGGAATTCTTTATCTCAACTCACGGTTCCAGAAAAGGACTTTCCGATACAGCCTTAAGAACAGCGGATTCAGGATACTTGACAAGAAGAATGGTCGACGTTTCCCAAGATGTTATCGTAACGGAACAAGACTGCGGTACCGATCAATATATTACAGTTCGCGACTTTATGGAAGGAAACGAATTGATAGAAGGAATCGGGAGCAGAGTTGTTGGGCGTTTCGCTTTTGAAGATGTATTGGATTTAGATACAGGGGAAATAATCGTTCAGAAAAACGAATTGATCACCAGCGATATTGCAGATAAGATCGTTGAGAAAAACATAAAAGAAGTAAAAGTACGTTCCGTACTAGGATGTAAAACAAAATACGGAGTTTGTGCTAAGTGCTACGGCAAGAACTTAGCTACGGGAAAAGCTGTAAATATAGGGGAAGCTGTTGGAACGATAGCAGCTCAGTCCATCGGAGAGCCGGGTACTCAGCTTACAATGAGAACTTTCCACTCCGGAGGTATCGCCGGTGTTGGAATCACACAAGGTTTGCCTCGTGTGGAGGAGCTTTTCGAAGCAAGAAAGCCGAAAGGTCTTGCTTATATTACTGAGATTTCAGGTACTGTAGAAGTTGTAGATAATAAGAAAAGAAATGATATTATCGTAAGAGCCGAGGATGGAGAAGAAAAAACTTATGCCATTCCATATGGCTCCCGCTTAAGAGTTAAAACAGGGGACTCTATAGAAAAAGGACAAGTTTTAACAGAAGGTTCTATCAACCCTCATGATATTCTTGAAGTATTGGGAGTACAAGGCGTTCAGGACTATATTATCAAGGAAGTCCAAAAGGTATACCGTCTTCAAGGGGTAGGTATTGACGATAAACATATCGAGATTATTATTCGACAAATGCTTTCTAAAGTGAAAATCGATACTTCAGGAGACTCTGATTTCTTAGAAGGAAGTTTAGTAAACTTCAGAGAATTTGAAGATGCAAACGAAAGATTGGAAAAAGAAGGCAAAGAAATAGCTACCGGGGAAAGAACTTTATTAGGTATCACAAAGGCATCCCTTGCTACAGATTCATTCCTATCGGCAGCATCGTTCCAGGAAACAACAAGAGTCTTGACAGATGCGGCGATAAAAGGAAAAGAAGATCATCTTCTAGGATTGAAAGAGAATGTTATTATCGGAAAGCTGATACCAGCAGGAACAGGTATTCACAAATATAGCGACATTGATATCGACTATGCTGGTAAAGCAGAAGAAGATGAAAAAATCGAGGTTAAAGCCCACGGAATCACAGAAGAGCGTGAAGGTGTGGCAGATCCGGAAGATATATTAGAAAAATTATAAAACAATAAAACGAGATTGAAATCGAAAGATTTCATCTCGTTTTTTTAATATGATCTTCGCATGTATATATTTTGCCCAACACATCCATTTGTATTATGATTTAGAATTGGTTTGCCTGTTTGGATTTTTATAGAACCAGTTTAGAGCCTTCTCTGATCCTACAACAATAATAGAAAATGTGCTATAGTAAGAGAAGATTTGAGGTGTAGAGATGGAAGAATTAATACGTGTAGAAAATCTATCTTTTGCGTATGAAACGTTAGAAGACGGTACTATAGATTATGTTCTGGAAGATATTAATTTACAAGTAAAAAAAGGAGAGTTTCTAGTTGTTTTAGGCCATAATGGTTCTGGAAAATCTACTTTGGCAAAATTAATAAATGCACAGTTTGTTCCAAACGAAGGAAATATTTGGGTGAAAGGGATCAATACAAGAGAGGAAGAGACGATTTGGGATATTAAGAAAACCTGCGGTATGGTTTTCCAAAACCCGGACAATCAGCTTGTAGCGACGATTGTAGAAGAGGATGTTGCTTTTGGTCCTGAGAATTTAGGCATACCTATGCCTAAACTTAGAGAACAAGTAGATAAAGCTCTGGAAACGGTTGAAATGAGCGAGTATAAAAAGCATTCTCCAGCACTTCTTTCTGGCGGACAGAAACAAAGAATAGCTATAGCAGGAATTTTAGCGATGGATCCGGAATGTATTCTTTTAGACGAGCCTACAGCGATGCTGGATCCTTCTGGAAGAAAAGAGATTGTGAATACTATACTAAAGCTAAACAGAGATTATAATAAGACGATTGTATATATCACCCATTATATGGAAGAGGCCGTGTTAGCAGACCGTATTATTGTTATTTCAGATAAAAAAATCGTTGAAGAAGGAACTCCTCGGGAAATCTTCGGAAAAGTCGAGAGGATGAAAGAGTTGGGACTGGATGTTCCTCAAGTTACGGAACTGGCATTTCTTTTAAGGCAAGAAGGCTATGACATTCCCAATGTATTAACATCAGAAGAGTTGGTAGAGGCATTATGCAGATTAAATTAGACAATACAAGTTATATTTATAATAAAGGCAATAAATTTGAGAAAAGAGCCTTGGATCAAATAAATCTTGAAATAAATCAAGGAGAGTTTATTGGTTTAATCGGACATACAGGCTCAGGGAAGTCGACCCTTGTTCAGCATCTCAACGGGCTGATGCTGCCTACAGAAGGAAAGGTGTTTATCGATGGCAAGAATTCATCCGATAAAAAAGTATCGAAGACAGAGATCCGAAAAAAAGTAGGTCTTGTATTCCAGTATCCGGAGTATCAGCTTTTTGAAGATACGATTTATAACGATATTGCATTTGGACCTAAGAATATAGGCTGCAGCGAAGAAGAGATCGAAGAGCGGGTACGATGGGCCTGCGAGATGACTGGAGTAGATTTCAAAGAAGCAAAGGAGCTTTCTCCCTTTGAACTTTCCGGCGGACAAAAACGAAGGGTCGCCATTGCTGGAGTCATAGCAATGAAGCCGAAGTTTCTCGTTTTAGACGAACCGACAGCCGGACTTGATCCTATAGGAAGAGAAGAGATTCTTTCTGAAATCCACCGTCTTTATAAAGAAGAGAATATTACAGTTATACTCATCTCTCACAGCATGGAAGATGTGGCGAGACTTGCGGACCGCCTGCTTGTTATGGATAATGGCAGAATTATTATGGATGACAAAACAAGAGAGGTATTTAAGCGTTCACAAGAACTGAAGGACATCGGTCTGAATATTCCTCAGGTTACAGAATTTATGAATGCTTTCCAAGCGAAAGGAAATGAGGTTCGCGAAGATATTTATACAGTGGAAGAGGCCTTTTTAGAAATCAAAAATTATTTGAGAGGGCAGCGCTTATGATGAAAGATATTACATTAGGACAATTTATACCGGGGGACAGTATTATTCATAAACTGGATCCCCGTGTGAAGATCGTTGCCATACTGATTTATATGATCTCTGTTTTTTTAGTGACGAAATTTATAGTCTATCTTCCGATTGCCATTGCTTTACTAGCTGTTATTTTAGTTTCGGGCATAGAGCTTAAATTTGTGCTGAATGGCTTAAAACCTTTAGTTTTTATTATCTTTTTGACATTGATGATAAATCTCTTAATGACGCCGGGAAGAGTATTGTATGAAATTGGATTCATCCGAATTACGGAAGAGGGGCTTCATACTGGACTTTTTATGGCCACAAGACTGATTCTCCTTGTAATCGGGACATCTCTTTTGACTCTTACAACAAGTCCGATTATTTTGACAGACGGTATGGAAAGTTTGATGAAGCCTCTTACTAAAATAGGATTCCCTTCCCATCAGCTGGCTATGATGATGACCATAGCTCTTCGTTTTATACCGACGTTATTTGAAGAAACGGATAAGATTATGAAAGCCCAAATGGCACGAGGAGCTGATTTTGAAACAGGAAATCTGTTGAAGAGAGCCAAGAACCTCGTTCCTCTTTTGGTCCCTTTGTTTATAAACTCCTTTCGAAGAGCCGATGAATTAGCCACCGCAATGGAATCGAGATGTTACCGGGGAGGGGAGGGCAGAACTAGACTTAACGAACTGAAATACCACAAAAGAGATACTGTTGCTTATATTATCCTCGCTGTATATCTAGTATTTATCATTGCAATGAGGTTTATATAATGAGAAATATAAAGTTAACAATTCAGTATGACGGTTCCTACTTTTACGGGTGGCAGTATCAAAAGAATCTTCCTTCGGTTCAGGGCTCTATTATGAAAGCCTTAGAAGATTTATTTCTTGAAGAGATTAAATTAATGGGAGCAGGGAGAACAGATGTTGGCGTTCATGCCATGGGGCAGGTAGCCCATTTTAAAACAAGAAAAAATCATAAACTTCCGCATATTGTCACGGGATTGAACCATTATCTGCCTATTGGGATTCAGATTATCGATGCAGAAGAGGTGGGAGAAGATTTTCATTCCCGTTTCAGTGCCAAGTCAAAGACATACCGCTATTTTCTTAGCCGGGAAAGATATCTTCATCCTATTCATAAAAAGTATAAAGGACATTACTACGGACCTTTAGACGTGGAAAAGATGAGAGAAGCTGGGGAATTTTTGAAAGGAACCCATGACTTTACTTCTTTTCAAACTCAAAAACAGCCCCATGTAAATCCTGTACGCACACTCGATTTTCTAGAGATCACCGAAGAGGAACAGGAGCTGGTTTTCGAATTCCACGGTGAAAGTTTTCTCCACAATATGGTTCGAAATATAGTAGGCAGTCTTCTAGAAGTCGGCAAGGGAAAAAGAGAGCCGAAGTGGATCCAAGAAGTTCTGGAGAAAAAAGACCGAAAATCCGCTGCTCCAACGATTAGTGCTGCTGGACTATATCTGTGGGAGATTCATTATTAGGAAAAGATAGGAGGGGCGGCCAGTCAGGCTCGCTAAAGGGACCTTAGAAAAGAAAGAGTGGCCCTTTGTTTCTAGCCAATCACGGAAGAACACCGTTCTTGGGAAACAAATGGCATGAGCCCTCTTCTAAAATTAAATGCTTGGTTTGCAAGAGAGCTCAAAGAGTGAAGAGTGAAGTTGCAGAAGGAAAGTGGAATAACACCACTTTCTTTTTTTATAGGAAAATTATATTTTAGTGTTATCTATGTTTTTAGTCTTCGGATTATTGAAATAGCAATTAGCGAGTCTATCTTTAAAAGATAGAAAAATGAAAGATTATTCATTTTTCAACATTAATTTCACTCTTCACTCTTTCACTCTGTTTTTTAAAAGGGCATTATACCGTGACTTCATTGTTTTACAATGATATACTAAAGAATATCAGTTTTAGGAGGAGAATATGAAAAAAAATGATGTTCAAATAAAATGGAAGAGTCTGGTTCTTTCATTTTTGATGTTGATGTCTGTAGTTTTAGGAACTGTTCCATCTTTTGCATCGGCTCAGGTCGCTACGCCGGGAAAATTAAGAGTAGGAATGGAAGCAAACTATGCCCCGTTTAACTGGGCGCAGACATCTGATGAAAATGGCGCTGTGGCCATAGCAAACAGCGAGGG
>JAAZME010000106.1 GCA_012798975.1 Gallicola sp. | reverse complement strand
TTATATACTTTCGTTTCGCCGCGAGCCTTGTCGTAAGACTCTAATTTTCCGTTTTCTTTATTAATACGCATTGCAGGTTTAATATCCAGTACTCCAGTAACAATCTTTGCAGCTTTGGAGATTCTGCCGCCGCGGTATAAATAAACAAGATCTTCAGCACAGAATAAACTATTTAAATTATCAATTAAAAATTCTGCATACTTCTTCACATCTTCTAGACTATGGCCCTGATCTATATATTTTTGCAATTGAACAGCTATTAAAGATACACCGCCAGAAGCCCCTTTCGTGTCAAAAATATGGACATTATCCTCATTATTTTCATCTTTCAGTTTTTGATAAGCTATCTGTGCGGATTGGTAAGTCCCAGAGATGCCGGATGACATCGCTAAACAAAGCACAATATTTCCTTTTTCTATTTCTTCTTTGAAAACTTCATAAAAACTCTCTGGCGAAGGCTGAGATGTTTTATATACAGTACCTTCTTTCATATTTTTATACAATTCTTCTTTGCTTAGATCATAGTAATCTTTATATTCGATACCTTTATTGGAATCGATTACTGTTAAAGGAACAATCTTCATAATCTCCTGATCTATCCAAGTAGATGGAATATCGCTACCGGAATCAAGAACAATTTTTATCGTCATAGTATCACCTCTCCTAAATTATACCATAGAAAAATTATAATTTATGAAATTGACTCGATGAACAGTATTCTATATAATAGGACTGGAATTCAAAAATCGGAGGATAAAAATTATGTTAATTTTACCAGAGGGTTACAGCTCATCATTAGATATCATAGAAACTCAGAAAGCAATCAAGTCTATTAAAGATTTTTTTGAATCTAATTTGGCAAATAAATTAAATCTTACACGTGTTTCTGCACCTCTTTTTGTACCGCAAAGTACAGGGGTCAATGATAATTTGAATGGTGTTGAAGTACCGGTGCATTTCAAATTCCGAAATGGAGATCAAGTAGAGGTCTTGGAAATTGTGCAATCTCTAGCGAAATGGAAAAGAATTGCATTAAAAAACTATAATGTTCAGCCCGGATATGGAATCTATGCGGATATGAACGCCATACGACCTTGTGAAATTACAGATAATACACATTCTCTTTACGTGGATCAATGGGATTGGGAAAAAGTAATTACAAAAGAACAACGTACTAAAGAATTTCTGATTTCAACAGTAGAGTCCATCTATGGCTGTCTTTTAGAAACTCAAGAAATGCTTAAAAATACTTACAGCGGATATTCCCCTGTATTAAAAGATAATATTCACATTAAAACATCACAGGAACTGGAAGATTTATATCCTTCTTTAAGCCCTGAACAACGAGAAAAGGCATTTTGCCGCGAACACGGCGCACTCTTTCTTATGGAAATCGGAGGAGTGTTAAATTCTGGAAAACCGCACGATAATAGAGCTCCAGATTATGATGACTGGAGCTTGAACGGAGATATTATTGTGTGGAATCCAATTCTCGAGGACTGCCTTGAGCTTTCATCTATGGGAATCCGTGTAGATTCACAGTCCCTGGTGGAACAGCTTCGTATTCAAAATGAAGAAGAACGATTAAAATTAGAGTATCACAGCATGCTGACAAGCGGTCTCCTCCCCTTGACAATAGGCGGCGGTATCGGACAGTCAAGAATTTGTATGCTTCTTTTACAAAAAGCTCATATCGGGGAAGTCCAATCCAGCGTATGGCCAGAATCTATGATTCGAGCCTGCAAAAACAACGGAATAAATCTTTTATAAAAATATAAGCTGATATCATATTGATATCAGCTTTTTCTATTTAAAATAACAGCAGCCCAGCTTTTCTAATACTTTCATAAACTCTTCATCCGGTACCGACTGAATGCTTATTTTTTCACCCGTGTTTGGATGAATAAATTCCAACCTGCAGGCCGATAAAAGCTGTGAGGATACCTTTAACTTTTCTTTTCTTAGACCATATACCGGGTCTCCTACTATAGGATGATGTATATATTTCATATGAACCCTGATTTGATGAGTCCTTCCTGTGTCAAGATGGATCTCTGCAAGACTATAATTATCATTGTTCCATACTATTCTATAGGAAGTATGCGCCTCTTTTGAATTTAAGCCGTTTACTGCCATCTCTGTGCGTTTATTCGGGTTTCTTCCAATAGGCGCATAGATATCTCCTTCTGTTTCGCTGAAATCTCCATTGCAAAGGGCATAATAAATCTTTTTAATCTTTCGTTCTTTAAAAAGGATCTGCAGTTTTTCATGGATTTCATTGTTTTTTGCAATAATAAGCAGACCTGTTGTATCTTTATCTAAGCGGTGAACAATTCCGGGCCTCTCCTCTCCTGAAAGGTTTGATAATTGATCAAAGCGATACAATAGGGCATTTACAACTGTATTTTCTCTTACAGAGTCCGTAGGGTGTACGATTTTCCCTTTCGGTTTAAATAAAATAAGCAAATCCTCATCTTCATAACGTATATCCAACGGGGAATTTTCCTTCTGTATTTTCATTTCCTCTTCAGGGAGCTGAATTCTTATAATATCGTCTTTTTGAACTTTATAATTCGGCTTTCTTTTTTTTTCATTTACAAATACAGATTCTTTTATTATTTTTTGAAGTTTCGATCTGCTGATATTTTCTATATTTTTTGATAGAAAAAGATCAAGTCTTGAACCTTCGCCATCTTTTATTATAAATTTTAGTTCTTTCATTATATATTCTCTATTTGCCAATCTATGGGCTCTTCCTTATGCCGGATCAAAAATTGATTCGTCTTTGAAAAGGGTCTGCTTCCGAAAAATCCTCGATGAGCCGATAAAGGAGATGGATGAACAGACTTTAAAATAAGATGATTTTTGTTTTTAATCAATGGAATTTTGTTGATTGCGTTTCTGCCCCAAAGAATAAATACCATTTCTTTTTCTCTGCTGCCCAACAGTTCAATAATTCGATCCGTTAAAATATGCCATCCTAAATCTTTATGGGAATTCGCTTGGCCTTCACGTACTGTTAAGGAGGTGTTAAGCAGTAAAACACCTTGTTCTGCCCATTTCATAAGATAACCGTTATTCGGAATGCTGCAGCCTAAATCTTCATGAAGCTCTTTATAAATATTTCTAAGGGAAGGCGGAATTCTTGTTCCCGGAAGTACTGAAAAACTAAATCCATGAGCCTGGCCTTTACCATGATATGGATCCTGCCCTAAAATTACTACTTTGACATCCTCATAATCGACGCGTTTTAAACTTTCGAATAATAGTTCTTTGTCAGGAAAAACAGTATTGTGACGGTATTCCTCAATTAAGTTTTTCCTTAGTTTACGATAGTATTCTTTATTCCACTCTTCTCTTAAGAGTTCATCCCATTGATTACCAATTTCTACCACTCTCTTTTTCCTCCTTTTGAAACGATGACAGTATAAGAACACTACATCCTATCACTACAGCCATATCTGCTATATTAAAAATCGGAAACCCGTACCCGTTTGGAAAACGATAGGATATAAAATCAACAACAAAACCTCTAAATATTCTGTCAATCATATTTCCAACAGCACCGCCCAAAACTAACCCTATCCCTAATCTCATAAGAAGGTTTAAAGACTCTTTGTGTTTTAAATAAAAATAAACTAAATAGCCGATTATAAGAATTGAGCTAACCATCAAAAACCATTTCTGATTTTGTAATATACCGAAGGCTGCACCTCTATTTTCAAGATACACAAGAGATAAATGGTCTCCTATTAATGAAATGGTTCTTCCGTCTTTTAAATTGATTGCTAAATATTTCGTAATCTGATCTATAATCAGAACTGCTACAACGACAATTGGCAACATAATCTGCTCCTATACTATTTTTTTAATCAGAAGAATAAATTTATCTTTTCTGCTTTTCCCAAGAACCTCCGTTATATAAAAACGACCGTGCTTTCGGACAGAAATCATATCCCCTTTGGAAAGAATCTTGTTCTTGGACTTGATCAATTCATGATTGACTTTGACATATTCCTTCTGCAATAAAGTGTTGGCTTTGCCTCTCGAAATATGAAGAACAGAAGAAAGAAGCACATCGATTCTCATAGAACTGACGGTAACTTTTTTATCCATTGTACTATCTTCTTTTATTGGAATCTCTTCCTCGAAAACTTCCAATTTCACGCGATTTCTACCGACCTTTTCCAGATTCTGGATAATAAAATTTGTAATTGTTTTTTTTAATACTACATATGCAGTGTTCTCATCTATTATAATATCGCCTATTTTTTTTCGCTCAAGACCTAATCCCAAAAGAGATCCTAAAATAGAGGAATGTGTTAACTCCTGGGAACAGCTGATCTTAACAATCTGGACTTCTTCTCTAATATCTTTAGATTCTAAATATTCGCCCATTAAGACAACGGCTCTTTCACAGCCTTCATAACCGCCATACTTTATATAATCCATCTTCTGATTGTTCAATAATGAAACTGCATATTCCAGTTCCTTGGGATTAAAAAAATCTGAGCAGACTACGATTGGCTTGTTCAGTACTAAAACGAGACTATCAATAAACGAATCGATAGTCTCTTTTATTTCCGGATCAGCAATGTGGCCGATGATACTATTTTTTAAAGTACTCTTATTAATAATTCTATTACACCTCGCTCGATAAATGACAGGATTAGTACTGTCAGGATAGGAGACCAGTCGATAATACCTCTATTAAGTCCTATAGATTGCAGAAAGTTTCGCATCGGTGCTAAAAAGATTTCTGTGAAATCGTAAAGATATCGGATAATAGGATTATCCATTGGCGGTCTTATCCAAGAAAGCAGAATCCTGATTAGAATCGCATAATTTATAATACGGAATATAACGCTAACAAATCTATAAATATTCATACTTATAACTGATAAAATCCTTTACTTTGTATTTGGTCTTTGATTTTTCCATCAATATCTATTCCATTTGGAGCGATTACGAATATGTCTTTCGTCACTTTTTGGATTTTTCCATCTAAAGAGTAGATGCCGCCGCTTACAAAATCGAATATTTGTCGTTTTTTATCTAATTCAAGCATTTCTAGGTTAAGTACGGCTACTTTTCGAGATAAAATATCGTCTAGAACTGCAGGAGCATCATCAAAATGAATTGGTTCATGTATAATAATTTTTACTCTATCTTGTGCATTTTCTTTAATATTAACAATATTGGATCTCTTAATACGATCATAGCTGTTTTTATCTTCTTCAATCATTTTATCTTCTACAGCTTCTTCTTTATAAGGTGATTCATAGTCGTCGTATTCAGGATATTCCTCATACTCGTCATAGTATTCATCATTATACTCATCACCAAAACCTAACCATTCTTTAACCTTGCTTGTAAACTTTGCCATCCTAACTCCCCCTATTTTTTACTATAATCTCTTTCTCCAAATATGGATGTGCCAATTCTAACCATATTAGACCCTTCTTCTATCGCTACTTTAAAATCATGGCTCATCCCCATAGAAAGATATTCCATATCAAAATTGTTTAATTTTCTTGAATTA
>JAAZME010000103.1 GCA_012798975.1 Gallicola sp. | reverse complement strand
TGAATACAGCTAAAAAGAACAAACGAATGAAGAGGGTTTTTTATAACGACTACGAGGAGGAACCTATAGGAAAAGAAGAATATCCGCTGTTTGAGGCTCTTACAGGAAGTCCGCAGTTTTTGAAATTTCCCCAAGCTGTGTTGGAAGAGAAGCCTTATAAAATTGCAGGTCTTTTAAATGTAGGAGCTTGCATGAGTGTGAACTATCCAAATACTGAAAAAATGGAAAATGCTCTAAAAAATCTTGAAATCTTTGTAACTGTCGATCGTTTCCCTACAAGGGATATGCTTTATGCTGATGTTGTTCTTCCTGCTACCACTTATTTTGAAGACTTGAGCTACGTTACTTATCCCGCCCATGCAAGAATTCGGGAAAAAATCATCGAACCGATCGGAAAGTCAAGACCGAATGTGTTTATTCTTCATGATATTGCGGAGCGAATGGGATACGGCGAGCTGTATCCGAAAGACGAAAAAGAATTGCTGGAAATGGCCTTTGAAGAAATGCCTGAAATGGTCGAGAAACTAAAGGGACATCCGGAAGGTGTTTCTTTTCCGGCACCGTCTGAAAGACAGTATAAAAAATACGAAAAGGGTCTGCTGAGAAAAGACGGGAAAAAGGGATTTCCAACAAAATCCGGCAAAATTGAATTCAAGTCCCTTCTATTAGAAGAATATGGCTATGAACCTCTTCCTAAATTTACATCTATAAGCGAAGATCAAAACTATGAAGAGACCGTGAAAAAGTATCCTCTGATCTTTAATTCAGGAGCTAGAATACAGACTACTTTCCGAACACAGCATTTAAATATACCCGAACTGACGAATTTGTCGCCTCTTCCTTTAGTATTGATCAATCCGGAGGATGCTCAGAAAAGAAATATTAATTCTGGAGACAAGGTTATATTAAAGACTGTAAGAGGAGAAATCCCCTTGTATGCTAAAGTTACAGAAGATGTGCAAAAAGGAGATACAGAAATAAATGTAGGGGGAGGAAATTTCGTACAGAAGGAAGAATGGGCAAATGCCTGTGTAAACCTTCTTACATGCGATAATATAACGGATCCGATTAGCGGTTTTCCAATATTTAAAGCCCTTCTTTGCGAAATAGAAAAAGTTTAAGAGGCTCCTTTGGGAGCTTCTTTTTTTATCGATATGATAAAATAGGAGAAAAGGAGAAATCTATGAGAAGAAAAGATCGAGAAATTAAAACCCCGGAAAAGATAGAAGAGATCATAAATCACTGCAAAACCATCCGCATAGGAATGCTGGAAGATCAGGCAGTTCATATCGTCCCCGTTAATTTCGGATATAAACGAGAAGGGGATAAATTTGCTTTTTATATACATAGTGCAAAAAAGGGTCATAAGGTAGATGTTTGGGAGAAAAATCCTAGAATCGCCTTTGAAATGGATCATGAAATTGGACTCAACCCAGGACCGAAAGGCTGCGATTACGGATATTTTTATCAATCCGTTATAGGTCAAGGAGAGATAGTTCTTTTGAAAGAGCCGATACAAAAAGAAAAGGCTCTGAATCAAATTATGCTTCATCAGACAGGGCGTTCCTTTGAATTCACAGAGAAGAATCTGGAAACTGTAAATGTTTATGAAATTGCTGTTACGGATATTATAGGCAAAGCCTGCCTTCCAAAAGAATAAAGGATCCGCAAAAAAGCGAAGCTCAAAAGCTTCGCTTAATCGGTTTCTTCTTTGATTTCCTGATTTGTATGGCCTTCATACGGATCAATACCCTCTTCAAGTTTTTTTACATAGGCATCGAACTCTTCTTCGCTTTCAAAAGAAATTCTGCGAAGGATTGTGTTTCCCGCTTCGATTTCAAAGGGATCTTTTGTATAGATATCGACAGAGCCCACTGCAGTATTCATTTTATTTTTATAATATTTTCTTTCATTCGTTTCCAATAATAAAACTTCTTGTCCAATAGGATGATTAACGCGCATAATTCCACTTCCTTTCAAATTTATATGTTTAGTTATATATATCCCATATTTTAAGAATTATGCAGTTTTTAAAGAAAAATAATAATGGGTATAGATAATTTAACAAAGAGGGTGAAAAATATGAATCATGGTGATATAGATATAATCAGTGAAATTTTAGAAAAAACTCAAGAAGAAATTGAAAATATGAAACCTGTCAGTATTATGCTGATCGGGAAGACCGGTGTGGGGAAAAGTACATTAATCAACAATCTTTTTCGTGAAAATATAGCAGAGACAGGAATTGGAAAGCCGGTTACAGACCATCTGCAAAAAATAACAAAAGAAGGTGTCCCCTTAGTTCTTTATGATACTAAAGGGCTGGAGTTAGACCCTTCTGTACAAAAAGAAGTACGCCATGAAATACTGGATACAATAAAAGATAGTTATAATTCCCCAGAAGAAGAGGGAATTCATTTGATCTATTATTGTATCAATGCAGCCGGCGGACGGATTGAAGAGATGGAAATTGATTTTATAAACGACTTGGGTAAAATCATCCCGCTCGTTGTAGTATTAACACAATCCATCGGCGATAATGGAAAAAAAC
The DNA here is from genome assembly GCA_012798975.1 of Gallicola sp. GTDB lineage: Bacteria > Bacillota > Clostridia > Tissierellales > Peptoniphilaceae > JBQKLI01. Next base: position 1,341 of record JAAZME010000103.1, on the reverse strand, counting down.
TGGCAGAATATATAAGAGGACTTGATATAACTGCAAAGGCTGTTATTCCTATACTAAGCGAAGATTACAAGATATCCGATGATATTGTTCTGCCGTCTTTTGGGCTTAGAGAATTATTGGAAGAGAGTTTCAAATATCTGCCGAAAGAGGTAGAAGGGTCTTTTAACAATGCCCAGCAAGTGGATTTGGAAAAGAAAGCTGATTCCGCCAAGCGCTGGGCGAAGCGCTATGTTACGACTACCTTCGGTGTAGGATTTACCCCGATACCCTTTTCAGACTCTGCAGTATTGGTTCCTATGCAGATCGGTATGCTTGCCCATATTACGGCAATCTTCGGAATCAGCATGGATAAACAGAAAATTGCATCGATTGTAGCTGCTGTAGGCGGGACAGGGAGCGACATTATTAGGAAGAACTATCGTTGCGAATGTTTTAAAATTTATACCTGGAGCCGGTACGATTGTAGGGGGAGTGATTTCGGGAGGAACTGCATCTATTATCACTATGGCCCTTGCTTATAGTTATATTGAGGTCCTTACGGTTATAGCATATCAGGAATCTTTGGGAAGAAAGATGGAGCTCGAGGATATTCATAAACTTATGAAGGAAAGATTTCGAGAACAGTTAATCAAAAGAAAAAGCAAGAAAGATAGACAATAGTATAAACCCCAGCAACACCAGAATGAAAATCGATTGTAATATATTCTGGTGTTTTCTTTTTGTCATAAAGTCTTTGATATATATTGGATTTTGAATCGAGGTTTTAGTGATATACTATCATAAGAAATAGTTATACTAGAGCATTTATAAGAATATCAAGTATAGGAGATGTATTATGACAAATTGGGAGAATGCAAGAAAGAATCGAAGGAAAAGAAGGGAAAAAAGAAAAAAGATAATACTAATTGCTTGTGTGCTGATGTCATTTTTAATCATTAAGGGATGCGGACTCAATACTTCAAATCAGCAAAACCCAGGGGAACAGGATGCGGGCAAAGAGGTGAACTTGGTATCAAAAGAGAAAGAGGCAAAAAAAGAAAAACAGGCTAAGGTAGAAGAACTGAAAAGAGCCATAGCTAAAAACTCGAATCATATCAACGCTGCGTCAAAATACGCTTACGATACGAAAGAAATCCGCGATATGATGACAGGCAAAGTCGAGTCTGATGGCAAGAAAGTTGCTTTTTTGACATTTGACGATGGTCCCAATAATAAAATTACTCCTCAAATTTTAGATACATTAGATAAAGAAAATGTGCCTGCAACATTCTTTGTAGTAGGTTCGAGAGTTACAGAAAATGTTAAGGATGTTGTAAATAGAATCATTAAAGACGGTCATGG
>JAAZME010000158.1 GCA_012798975.1 Gallicola sp. | reverse complement strand
TTTTTAGAAAAGTATACAGGTCTTGTTCAGAATAAAAGAAAGGAACTTTTGCAGGGAGTCCTAAGAGCATCCGAAGAACAGTTTTTTACAAAAGAAAGTATATTAGAAAAGATGGAGAACATCGACAGCGGAAAGCTTGTGGATTTAGGGAAGAATCAGTTTAAAGAAAAAGTTCTCGAAGAGAAAACAGAACGGATCATAGGGGAGTTTATTTCCCGCCATAAAGAGGAATGGAGCAGACTGTTAGAAAAACAAATTGCCGCGAAAGCAGAGGAAATCTCTGTAGAAAAACAGTTGTCATTTTTAGAAAACAGAAACTTTAAAGAACAGCAGGTTTTATGGATCCACATCGGAATCGAATTTGCCAAGGAAAAAATAGGTACAGAACACAGCTATAAATGGATACGGGATGAACTTCGAAAGATGGTGCTGGAACGAAAAAAAGAAGGGAATCTTGTAAAGCGCATGATGAAAAAAGCCACCTTCTCCGCTATGGAAAAGACAAAAACCATCGAATATTCGGAACTGGCAAGGGACATTCAAAGAACCTTTCTAGAAAGTCTTACAGAACTTCAGCTGGAATTAAAAACAGGAGAAGGAAGACATGGAGAGCTTCTTCAAAGAGAAGTTCAGCAGATCATCGAGGACGTCCGGAATAATCCGAAGATTCTAGAAGAGATGGAGCATTGGAAAAATCAGATGATTCAGAATCTCCCTTTAAGAGAATATATAGACCAAGGTTTCGAATTTCTTTCCGGTTGGATTATGGAAGAGAAAAAAGAAATTCTTGGAAATGAAAACTTCTCCTTTGGAAAGATGCTAGGAGACTCCTTTGAAAGAGTCATGGATGAAATGGAAGAAAAGGGAGAACTTTCAAAGGAAGTAAAACGAGTATCGGCAAAGCTTTTTGAGAGCCAGTACGAGTCCATTCTTTTAGTAATGGAGGAACTATTATCGAAACTTACCAACGAGCAGATTATCAAAAAGATAAATGATATCGCCGGCGGAAATCTCCAGTGGCTGCGGATTTCAGGAGCTTATGTAGGTGCAGCTGCAGGAGTGCTGCTCTTTTTAATCATTGCTTTTCCGACAGTTTTTATTCCTGTTTCCATTATTGTGTTTTTTGTGTTAAGATTTTCCCCAAGACTTCGGGAAAAATTAGTCTATTATAATAAAGAGGAGAGATAACCATGAAAGAAAAGCTGAAAGATTTTCAGGCAGAAGATCTATACGGCAAGAAAAGATCTCTAAAGGATTTTCAGGGAGAAAATCTCTATCTTGTTTTTAACAGAGGTTTTATTTGACCCTTTTGCCGCAGGCATATGGATCAGTTAAGAGACCATAAAGAAGAATTTGAAAAGAAAAATATCCGAATCCTTGTGTTCGGTCCGGAAAACAATGAAGATTTCCGGAAATATTGGGAAGAAAATAAAATGCCCTTTATAGGATTCCCCGATGCGAAAAAAATTATGAAAGAATACGGGCAAGAGAGCAAATGGTATAAACTAGGCCGGATGCCTTTCCAGATCGCAGCGGACTCGGAAGGAAATGTTATTGAAAAACACTGGGGACAAAGCATGAAGGATATTCCGGATATAGAAGATGTTTTATCTTTATATAGTGATAAAGGAAAGAGTTAATAAATTACAATATTACAATAAGGACATCCTTGGGTATAAATATACAGGATGTCTTCTTAATGAAACAGATAGGGGGAAGAATGAAAAAAACAATAAGGAGGGAACAGTATGATTAAAGCATTCCGTATGATGGCGCCCTTCATAAAAAAATACAGATGGAAATATATTATCGGGGCATTGTTTTTAATTATTGTAGACGGATTGAGTCTTCTAGTGCCTCAGGTAATACGGCAGTTTACGGACTGGGTTCAGTTTTCCCAGCTTTCACAAGAAAGAATTCTTCAGTCTGCGGGCTGGATGATCCTTTTAGGGGTACTCATCTCCGGCGGACGTTTCTTATGGAGAATGCTTCTATATGGAACAAGCCGAGACTTGGAATATGATCTTAGGGATCATCTTTTTAAGCATTTCTTAACATTGGATGCGGATTTTTATAATAAAAGCAAGGTCGGAGACCTTATGGCTCATGCGACAAACGACATCAGTACGGTGCGTATGGCTATGGGGCCGGGGATTATGCTTATTGTAGATTCTCTTTTTATGACTATACTGACCGTTTTTATGATGGTGTATACAGTAGGACTAAAAACGGCGGCGGTAGGTCTTCTTGCTCTGCCTGTTATTTCTATTGTGGTTCGTCTTTTCAGCACGAAAATGCATGCTAGAAGTTTAGCGGTGCAGAACTCTTTTTCTGCGATGACGGATATTGTTCAGGAAAATTTATCCGGTGTGCGGGTTATCAAGACCTACGGCATCGAGAAAGAACGAGAAAAAGAATTTGAAAAAAACAATAAAGACTATATGGAGAAGAATCTCAAGCAGATCAAAATCTCAGGGCTTTTCGATCCTTTAATTACAGGAATTTCCGGAATTAGTTTTGTAATCTTTATGGTCTACGGAACTCAGCAGATCTTTGTCGGGGCGCTGACTTTGGGGGATTTTCTTGCAGTAGTCAACTATCTTTTTATGATCGTATGGCCGCTGGTAGCTCTCGGCATGGTTTTCAGCATGTTTCAAAGAGGGGTGGCCTCTATGGAAAGACTTCAGGCTATTCACAAAGAACAAAGCAGTCTTGTAGAAAAGGAAAATCCAGTTGTTTTAAAAAATCCTTCAGGAAAGATCTCCTTTGAGAATGTGTCCTTTCATTATCCGAATGGACCGGAGATTCTAAAGGATATCAACTTAGAGATCCCCGCAGGACAGTCGTTGGCTATTTTGGGAAAAACCGGCAGCGGAAAAACAACATTAGTCAGTCTTATTCTTCGGGTATATGATGCGACGAAGGGAAGGGTTGCTTTAGAAAATGTGGATATCCGTGATCTTTCCCTGGCAAACCTAAGGGAGAATATCGCCTATGCTCCTCAAGATAATTTCCTCTTCTCAAAGAGTATTGAAGACAATATCGCTTTTTCTTCTCAAGAAAAAGTTTCAAAAGAACGAGTCGTAGAAGCAGCGAAATTTGCAGATATTCATGAGGATATTATGAAGTTTCCAGACAAGTATGAAACGATGGTTGGAGAACGGGGAGTAACTCTTTCCGGAGGACAGAAGCAGAGAATTTCTATTGCCAGAGCCTATCTGAAAGATGCTCCTGTAATCATTCTCGACGACAGTTTATCCGCAGTGGACACAGAAACAGAAGAAAACATCCTTGAAGGATTAGAAAAAATAAAAGAACAGACCTTGATTCTCATCAGCCAGAGAATCTCAACAGTAAAAGAAGCAGATCATATTATAGTTCTTGATGAAGGAAGGATCGTACAACGAGGAAAACATGAAGAGCTTCTGAAAGAAGAAGGTTTGTATAAACGAATTTACGAGAAGCAGCTGTTAGAAGACCGATTAAAGGAGGAGGGATAATATGGATCAAGACTTCAATGATTATCATCTAAAAGATTATTTAAAACCCCATTGGAAGCAGTTTCTAGTGGTTATCCTCCTTATCCTTGTAGTAACGGGATTCAACCTGCTTCGCCCGAAAATCCTGCAGGTAGCTATCGATGATCATATCGACGTATTGGACCAGTCTTATAGAGAAAGTGCCGACGGCGAAATCGAGCTCAACGGCAGCCGGTTTACAAGAATGGAAGAAGGAGAAAAGGGCGAGTACTATCTTGTTCAGACAGAAAAAGGATTTTACTGGACAACAGATCAGAATAATCCGGAATCCGGTGTTCTTCTAAACGAAGACCAGGTGATGAATCTAAGGCAGGGAGATTTTAGAGGCGTTATCACTCTTGCTCTCATTTATCTTCTTACGGTGGTTTCAGGATTTGCCCTAAGCTATGGGCAGGTTTATCTTTTAAACCGTACAGGGCAGTCCATCATTTATAAGCTGAGAAAAGATCTATACGCTAGGCTTTTAAACCAGTCTATGAAATTTTTCGATACAAGGCCCTTAGGAAATCTTGTCACAAGAGTGACCAACGATACAGAGAATCTTAACGAACTCTTTGTCTCTGTGTTAAGCGGACTGATTCGAAATCTTATTATGGTTGCAGGAATCCTTGTGATTATGTTTTCTATGGATATGCGATTGGCCTTTTTTGTTTTGTTGATCACACCTGTTATTGTGCTGATCTCCGTGCTTTTCCGAAAACAGGTTCGAAAAGTCTATCAATGGGAAAGAAGTGTCTTGTCAAAAATAAACAACCACCTTTCCGAAGACCTTTCCGGAATGCGGATGATTCAGATTTTGAATCGGGAAAAAGGAATCTATAAAGAATTCGATATTGAAAACAGAGATTATCGGAATGCAACGAGAAGAGAAGTACTTTTATTCTCCATGTTTCGTCCGGGAATCGAGCTTATAAGAGCTCTTGCTATCAGTCTTCTGATCTACTTTGGAGGAAGAGGTTATCTGGCACAGACCATAAGCTTTGGGGTGTTGTATGCCTTTGTCGACTATATACAGCAGTTTTTTATGCCGATTCTAAACTTGGCAGAAACCTATAATGTCTATCAGTCTGCGAGTACTTCTTCAGATCGAATCTTCAGTCTTTTAAATGAAGACAACGAAATGGCAGGACTTTTTGGAAAAAGAAAAATTGAAAACTTCCGAGGAAAAATCGAATTTAAAAATGTATGGTTTGCCTATGTAAAAGAAGAATGGGTATTGAAAGACGTATCCTTTGTAATAGAACCCTGCGAACTGGTAGCCTTCGTCGGCGCCACAGGAGCTGGGAAATCTTCCATCATAAACCTTATCGGAAGATATTACGAAATCCAGAAAGGACAGATTCTTTTCGACGATGTCGATATTATGGAATACGATCCGGAAGAGATCCGAAAGTTCATCGGATTTGTACAGCAGGATGTGTTCCTTTTCACAGGAACCATTTACGATAATATTACCTTGGGAAATCCTGAGATCTCCAGAGAAACAGTAGAACAAGCGATAAAAGACGTAAACCTTACAGGGTTTATCGAAAGACTTCCACAAGGACTGGAAACCCCTGTGATGGAACGGGGAGCCACATTCTCTGCAGGAGAACGACAGCTGCTCTCCTTCGCTAGAACCCTGGTCCGAGATCCTGGAATCCTGATCCTCGATGAAGCCACAGCGAATATCGACACAGAAACAGAGCTTATGATCCAAGAAGCCCTAAACAAAATGAGCAAAAGCCGTACCACCATTGCCATTGCCCACCGAATCTCCACCATAGCCGACGCAGATAATATCATCGTCCTAAGCCATGGTGAAATCGCCGAAGAAGGCAATCGGGAAGAGCTGATCGAAAAGGATGGTATCTTTAAAGTGCTTTATGAACTGCAGTATGAACAATAAACTGAGTTTATATATTAAGTAGAGGACAGCAAGGATTGTCCTTGTTTTCATAAGATAAAAAAGACTTCAAACTATCGGAAGAAGATAGAGATTGAAGTCTTTTTTCTTTGACTAGAGAATTGAAATGAACAAAACGTAGTA
>JAAZME010000252.1 GCA_012798975.1 Gallicola sp. | reverse complement strand
ATTAGCCAAAAGGGAAAAGAGTTCTAAATGGTCGATAAATTTTTTCGCCTCTTCTTCATCACCTTTTATGTTAAACGTGAAGATAGAGCCTCCCCCATTTGGGAAATATTTTTTATAATTATCGTGATCTGGATGATCTTCTAAAGAAGGATGATTCACTTTTTCTACTAACGGATGTCCCTTTAGATAGTCGATCACTTTTAGCGCATTTTCCAAATGTCTTTCTACTCTTAGAGACAGTGTCTCAAGTCCCTGCAATAATAAAAAGGCATTAAATGGAGACAACGCTGCTCCGGTATCTCTTAAGAGTACGGCACGGATTTTTGTTACAAAAGCTGCCGGTCCCAAAGCTTCCCAGAAATTCACACCGTGATAAGACTCATCCGGCTGTGTTAAAGAAGGAAATTTCCCGGATTTTCCCCAGTCGAAATGACCGCCTTCTACGATGACTCCGCCTAAGGTTGTTCCATGTCCGCCGATAAACTTCGTCGCAGATTCGATCACGATATCTGCTCCATGCTCCAAGGGTCTTAATAAGAAAGGCGTTGCAAAGGTGTTGTCTACGATAAGAGGTATTTCCTTTTCGTGGGCAAGCTCAGCTATTGCCTCTATATCAAGGACATCAGAATTTGGATTTCCCAATGATTCTATAAATATAGCTTTTGTATTTTCCAAAATTGCATCTTTATAATCTTCTAAGTCATTTCCTTTAACAAAGGTAGTTTCTATACCGTAATTCGGCAGCGTCTTTTCAAGCAGATTATAGCTTCCGCCGTAAATCGTGCTTTCCGAAACGATATGATCTCCTGCATGTGCTAAAGTAAGAATCGTATAGGTTAATGCTGCGGAACCGGATGCTACAGCTAATGCGGCCGAACCTCCTTCTAAAGCTGCGATCCTTTTTTCAAAGGTATCCCATGTTGGATTTGTCAGTCTTCCATATATATTTCCAGGATCTTTCAAGGCAAAACGAGCCTCGGCGTGATCTGCATCGTGAAATACATAAGAAGTTGTCTGATAAATCGGTACTGCTCTAGAATCCGTTGCCGGATCCGGATTTTCCTGTCCTACATGCAATTGTAATGTTTCAAATTTATAATTTTTAGTCATTGTGTTCTCCTTTAAAATATTTTTATTTGTTCCTGGATGTTATTAATTTGAAGAACACATGAGTCCAGAAGTATATGAATTTCTGGAAATATGAATAAATAATTTAGACATAATAATCCCCCCGAACTTCCTATATTTATCATAAAGGTAAACTCCTACTTTGTCAATAGGACATGAGGAAATTTTTAATAGCTTTTATAATGGAATCTGATTCTCGTTGTTTACATTGCCTTTCAGCACATCTTCCAATGTTAAATTCCCGAAAAATTTCTCGATCAAAGTGTCCAGTTCTCTCCATACTGGAAGGGTCAAACATTTATCGCTGCGGTTGCAGGTTGGTCCTTCTCCTTCTAAACAGCTTACCGGTGCCAGGCTATCTTCCGCTGCTTGAAGAATTTCTAAAAGTGTATACTCTTTCGGTTCGCGTTTTAAACGATAGCCGCCGTTTTTACCCATTTTGCTGATTAAAAAATCTGATTTATTTAAGGGGCGGACAACTGCTTCCAAATATTTTTGCGAGATTTCCTGACGTTCTGCCACATCTGACAATGATACAGGTTTCTCTTTTCCATAAATAGCAATATCTGCCATAGCCCTGATTGCATATCTTCCTTTTGTTGAAACTATCATATGAATTCCTCCTTATATTAATATACCCATAACCAAGTAGGAGTTCAATAGTTATTTTCTGAATTATAATAATTTAATGTACTAATTTTGCAAAAAAAGAGTTATTTTTCATCCTTTCACTAATCCTGTCCATAAAAAAAGCGAAGCTTTTATCCCAACTCCGCTCTTTTACTAATCTTCACTAGATTTACCTTCCGCATTAGCAGCTCCGTATCCCACCAAAACAACCTGCCCTTTTATACACAAAGAAACAAGCCCCATGTTTCTACCATAACTCCACTCTATCACTCTCCCCACTCTCACACTCTTTTTTTATATCTCTTTTTTTAGGGCTTTTAAGTTCTTCCTTTAACTTCATAAGGTATATTTCCGAGTACAATATGCTTAAGATATTTTTCGCCGATCTCCTTGGCTTTATATAAGCTTTCAATCTTTGTGGGTAGATCTGTTCTTTTATAAGCAGGAAAATATCTTGAAAAATGAAGAGGAATATCCGGACCGATCTCTGCGATCCTTTTTACTAACGTTGTTATTTCTTTTTCTTCTGTATTCACCCCGTCGATTAGAAGGGTGGTTACTTCCACATGGCCGAATTCTTTTGCAATCTTTATATTTCTAAGTACTGTTTCCGGATCGCCTCCGCAGATTCTTTTATACTTCTCTCTATCCATCATCTTCAAATCAATATTCCATGCATCGATAAAAGGCGTCAGCTCTCTCATAGGTCCTTCTTGGAGACTCCCATTTGACACTGCTGCTGTAATAAGATTTCTGTTTTTCGCTTTTTTTGCGAGTCTCAGCATCCCTTCATAGTTCATGGTCGGCTCATTATAGGTAAATGCAATTCCTATAGACCCTTCTAATGCAGCCCGCCTTAATACTTCTTCATCTTCTATTTTATACTGGGGAAGATCCCAGAAGTCTTTTGCAATCTGCCAGTTTTGGCAAAAGTCGCAATGAAAATTGCACCCTGCCGTTCCTACAGAATAAATAACCGACCCCGGTCTGTAATAGGCTAAAGGTTTCTTTTCGATGGGATCGTATCCTTCTGCCAAGAATATTCCGTCGGTCATAGAATAAAGCCTGCCTTTTTTGTTCTTTCGTACCTTGCAGATTCCGTATTCGCCTTCGGAGATGATGCAGCTGTGAAGACAAAGGCTGCACCGGACTTTTTCCTCCTCGAGAGTTTCATACCATAATGCTTCCTTCATTAGATCCCCTCCTCGTAGCGCACTACTTCGAAACGCTCCACCTCATAGATTTCGGAAGGGGAAATATTTGCTTTTCGAAGAGCAATGGAAAGCTGCTTTTCAACCGTATCTACCCCCTCAAGATCCGGCAGAAGGAGACCTCTTCGAGTTCCTTTCGAAACGATGATTCCATAACGTTCCACATTAAGATCCAAGAGAGATTCTACCCTTTCCGGCTCTCCTAGAACATCTACACTATAATCGAGAGTATCGAGTTCTTCCTCCTGTACCAGCGGAAAACGGGGATCTCGGCTGCAGGCGGATAATGCATTTTGAATAATTTCCTCTGCCAGATTATCCTGAACCGGTTCTATCGTTCCGATACAGCCCCGCAGCTCTGGATTATGGAGTGTAACAAAACATCCGGCTTTCAGTTTTTTCAGCTCTTCATAATCTTCTCTCTTTATATCATATTTTTCAAAATCTTCATCCTTTAAAAATACCGGCACTCGTCTTTCTCTTGTATAAAGCTCCACTGTTGCAATCGCTAAATCCAGTATACAATCTTCTGCACTCATCATTCTTCCTCCACATCTATAAAGGCCGTCATATATCCTACTCCGAATGGTCCTTCATAAGAAAAGACCTCCGGCTTCACGTTTTTTTCTTTTAAAGCTCCTGCCATTATTTGAAAAGACCGCAGTCCGCACTCTGCCGCAGGATCACTGATTTTCTTGTCGAAATCTATAATTCCTTGAAAATCTCCTTGTTCTACTAATTCTTTTATCTTTTTATCGAAAACAGGTCCTTGAGAATTATAGGAATAAGGTCCGGAGTCTTTTAAAGCATGGGATAAGTCCCCGGAAGCAAGAATCATAACAGAACCTTCCCTTTCCTCTATCGCCTCTTTTAATACTTCCCCCATTTTCTCCATCTCTTTTCCATCGAGAAGACCGTAAGCCATAGGGAGTATCTTAACGCTTTCAATTTCCTGATCGATATAATACATGGGAACAAGCACACCCCAGTCCAAGGAGAGTTCTTCCCCGTATTTTTTCATAAATTCTCGATTTATTCTAAGGAGAGGTATATTTTTCTCTCTGCTTTTCGCAAGTATTTTTTCTCCTAATTCCATATCGATCTCGTATTTTTGTGAAGAATCCCCTACTCCGAAACTTGTAAAATCTCCTGAAAGCTCCTTTTCCATTACAATGGAGTGAGCATCTCGAAATACTATTCCGTGGGGAGTGATTAGGATAATCGTATCCGGTTTTTTTCTCGCTGCTTCTTTGGCCATTTTTTTCATGCCGGTAATAGTTGTAGAGGCTTCTCTTTCTCT
>JAAZME010000004.1 GCA_012798975.1 Gallicola sp. | reverse complement strand
CGCAAAACTGATCTTTTTTTTCGAAGATACAAACCTTTACATAAAGATCATCTAAAACACCCTCTGCTTTTCTGACCCCTTCATACCCTGCCATTAAAACGGGTATCGCTGGAGTAATTTTTCTTTTATTTAAACCTATTCTCATAGGAATCCCTCTTCCTGTTATAATATTCTGTCTCATCTACTCCTTTTATGCCCTATTTTCAAAAGAAAAAACCGGCAGATCATATTTTTTATGATTGCCGGTAAGTCAGATATTAAACTTTAAACACCGTTTGTTCTGTGATCTCTTCCGTTAATGCTTCCAGTGCTCTTCGTACAATTTTATAACGCAGTTTGTACTGTTCCTCATTAGAAGTTTGAGGATCTCCTAACGGATACGGAATAGAAATAGTCGGAACTATTTTGTTCGTGCCTACAGTCATCGCTACCGGAACAAGGTTGCAAAGCTGTACTACAGGTATCCCAAATCTTTCAATTTCTTTAACGATCGTTGCACCGCAACGAGTACAAGTACCTCAGGTCGAGATCAGCAAAACTCCATCAACATGGTCTTCTTTTAATTTATCATATATTTCAATTCCCATCCTCGAAGCTTCTGCTTGAGTTGTACCTGTTCCTACTGTTGTATAAAAGTAAGGATGCAAAGATCCATAAACACCTTCTTTTTCCATCTCTTTCATAACATCCCAAGGGACAATTACATTCGGATCTGCATCGGCAGCTGCCGGGTCAAATCCTGCATGTATCGTTTTAAACACACCGCCTTCTAATCGTTCCATTCCAGAAGCATCGTATCTTCCCCAGCGTGTAGCAGAAGCCGATTGTATTCTATCAGGATTATCTATCGGTACAATACCTCCTGTATTTACAATAGCAATCCGAGCCTCTTTTAAATCTTTAATCGGATCTGCAATAGGTACTACATCTTTTTTAGGTATAGGAAGTTCTGTCTGATAAAATTCATTGCTTAATTTTTTTATCAGCATGTCTACCCCTCTTCGATCTGCAGTTTTTTGTGTATCAAGCCAAACTTGATCTCTTATCCCTCTTTCAAAAAAGTTATACTCATCAGCAGGCCCTGGTCTTTCTCCTTTAAGATAAACATTCCCGACCTTTGCCATAGCTTCTGTATCTTTTTTCATTTTTGCTGCTGATTTTCCGCCTCTTAGAATAATCATCTCTTTTTTAAACATTTCTACACCAGGATTTTCCTCATTCATGGATGTAATCACCGGTACATTAAACTCTTCTTTCACAGCCTTGCAGATATTACCGCAAGCTACCCCATAACGGCCTGCTTGAAATGCCGGCCCAGCTAAAAAGATATCAAATTCAAGAGGTTTCAGCATTTCAATTATTTTCGAAACTGCTTCCTTTGTATTTGAACCCATAAAATTATCGCCACAATAAACAGTATGCGTTATTTCGGCTTCTAAATACTTATCCAAAGATAATGCTGGCCCAATCTTTTCTTTCTTTATCACAGGCTCTAAATCAGCTGTATCTTCACCGCCGATTCCTGCAAAAAACTGATTCACATATAAAATAGCTTTTTTCATCCTTACCCCTCCTAGAACTCTTTCATCGTTTTTGTAGACCAGCCCGCTATTTGATCCCCGCAGAACATTGCATTATTTTCCATAATGATGGAACCGTCTTCTCGTACAGATGGTCCTAATATTTCATCATTAGCCCAACCTCCAGAAAGACCGTCACGAGCAAGAGACTCTAAACAACCTATAACTTTAGCTGCCGGTGGAAGATTTATTAGTGTAGAAACATTTCCTGTAGAAACAAGAGCATCCGCTTTCTCATCTAAAACAACTAATGGCTGGGATGCACCATCTCTTCCTGTACATTCATTACTAATACCGACAACTTTAACTCCTACATCCTCCAACGCAACGATGCAACGAATATAATCTGTATCTGGATTTCCATAACCTTCTTCTGTAACAATAGCTCCGTCAGCACCTAAAGATTTTGCAAGCTGAGCCACAAAAATCGCTGAGCGTTCCTTTTGTTCTAACGATACATTCAAATTTGACATGATAACACCCAGAAAGTTTAATGTTTTTCCATGCTCCTTATATAACTCTCGAATAGTTGGGAAGTTCTGCATATCGTAAGTTGACCATTTAGAAGATGAAGGCATAAAACTTCCTGATATTAATGCCCCGTCTAATATTTCATTAGGATTCATAAGAGTAGGAACAAAATGGTTCAAATCCCATCCATAAACTAAGTCGTTATATCCCATCTCTTCCATTTGAGACTGAGGTTGTAAAACTAGTACAACAGAAGGAAGTTTCTCTATAGCTTCATCACGGTTTCTTAGAGATGGAAGTTCAAATATCTCAACTTCATCTGGCTGTAAATCTTTTACCGTTTTTCCTAAATACTCTGCAAATAAATGACTTGCCCATCGGATCGCTTTATTTTTCTTCTGCTGCTCATGATATTCAAAATCTTCATCCGTCTCAATTACAAGGCAAATATTTATAAGAGATCCGAACAATGTATATTTTTGTCCTTCTCCTGCCATGTCGATCATTCCATCTCCAAAAGATCCCCAAGTACCGCCAACACCTAATACGCTGATTCCTTTTAGAGCATGAACCCTTCCTTCACCAGCAGGTGCTAACTCTCCAGTCACTCCTGGGAAAAGTGCTCTTCCATCTACTCGAATTCTCGGTTCTACTGCTTCTTTTACCGGTAGAATCCTTATGTCCTCACCAGGTTTTGCAATTTCAATCTCTACTTTAATAATATGACTATCTTGTTTAATGAACTCTTCTGCTTCTTGTTTATTAATTGTTAGCACAGAATCTTCGAAAAATGTTCGATCTCCAAAAACAACATCTTTCACTATAAAATTTCCAATTTCTAATTTCATACTCTTTTTTCCTCCATTGTTATCGTAGAATCCTCAAATGATACACTTTCAAATTTCACGGTATTGTCTTCCTTCAATGCTTTTGCTAAAGCAATCATTGACAGCACCATGATAAAAGCAAATGGAAAAGCTGCAATTATAGATATAGTCTGAAGCATTTGAAGTCCATTTGCCGACCCGATCATCAAAGATAGTGCCAATGCCGCTTGTAAGATTCCCCAAGTTGTTTTTCTTTTATTGTCTGGATTCAACTCTCCCTCTTGAGTCAACATTCCTAATACAAAAGTTGCTGAATTGGCAGAAGTTATAAAGAATGTAAACAATAACATAATCGCTACAAAATTTAAAAATCCACCAAAAGGCAATTCATTCATTACTACAAAAAACGCAGTCGATGTTGATTTCACTGCCTCTGCCAACACTTCTTTTCCTGTCGCAAAATCAATACCTCCAAAGATCGCAAACCAGATAAAAGATACTATTGTTGGCACAAAAAGCACTCCCGCTACAAATTCTTTAATAGTACGTCCTCTGGAAATTCTTGCAATAAATACACCTGTAAAAGGTGCCCAAGCTATCCACCATGCCCAATAAAATATAGTCCATGCACCGTACCAAGCCTCATCGCCAAACGCCCCCATCTCAAAAGCGTTTCCAACAATATTTTGCAGATATAATCCAGTACTTTCTACTAATGTATTGAATATTCCAACTGTTGGACCTAGAACAATAGATCCTATAAGGATAATTGCAACTAAGATCATGTTTAAATTCGAAATCATCTTTATCCCTTTATCCACTCCCAACACCGCTGTTATAGTATAAATAATCGTTATACCTACAACGATAATCAGCTGAACTGTAGTATTTTCCGGAATACCAAACATATAATTCAGACCGCTGTTGATCTGATAAGTACCTAATCCTAAAGAAGTCGCCATCCCTGCCGCAGTAGCAAACACAGCTAAAATATCGATTGTCTTTCCGATAGGACCTTTCGTCTTTTCTTCTCCCAATAAAGGAATGAAAATACTGCTGACAAGTCCAGGCTTATTCTTTCTAAACTGCATGTACGCAAGACCTAAACCGAGTACACAGTAGTTCGCCCAGGGATGAAGCCCCCAGTGAAGAAATGACTTTGTCATCGCAAACTTTGCCGCTGCATTTGTCATAGGCTCTGCTCCAATCGGTTTCATAAAATGATTCAAAGGTTCTGCAATCCCCCAAAACACGAGACCTATTCCCATCCCCGCCGAAAACAACATGGCAAACCAAGAAATATTACTATATTCCGGCTTGGAATCATCAGGTCCGAGCTTTATATTCTTATAAGGACTGATGAAACCCACCCATATTGCAAAAAGGATGAAAGAAGTCATAATTATAGTATAGAACCAGCCAAAATTTGCAGAAATAAAGCTGAAAGTCCTATCAGCTACAAATTCAAAATTTTTAGGGAATACTAATCCCCAAGCTACGATTGACACAATGATTATCATAGAAATGATAAACACACTCGAATCTTTACTATTCTTTTTCATAAAATCTTTCCTCTCGTATAATTTCGTTGATCAGACAAAATTATAATCATTTTCAATAATATAATCATGATTACTATGTAACTACCTTTATAATACCACCCATAAAACTGAATTGCAATAAAAAACATCTCCTAAAGGAAAACTATTTCAAAAAAGACTTACTTTATCTTTCCTATAAAAAAACATAAAAAAGAGAGGCAATGCCTCTCTCTTGACTCTAAACGAAACCTTTTAATCCTTGATAGATTGTATTAACATACTTCATACAAAGTTCTCTCGCTACTCCTGGCAGAATAGAATTTCTTTTTACCTGCATTAGCATATTTTCATAGACGCTTGTTGTAATATCTACAATAGCCGGACCGGCCTCTTCCTTAACAAAACCTTCATCTACACATTGATCGATTAGAACCTGAGACCTTTGACGAATCGAAGAATTTTTGAGCATACTTTGTACATCCTTAGGAAAACGCTTCACATCTAAGGGATATAACGAATAATACTGAGCCACATAAGTATCCATATCGCATTTTATATCACTAAAAAATAAAGTGTAATAAATATTTGGTCTCAAAAAAGAATAGTCTATAAAACAATTCCATATTTTTAAATATAAATCCTCTGAGTTTTCCACATGTTTAATATAAGAAGGCAGACCATCTATATATTCTTGAAGGTATGTCATAGACGCAAAAAACAAGAGATGCTGCAGATCATCAAAATAATTATATAATGTCGCACTATTGAAGCCGGCTATATCAGCTACTTTACGAATAGTAACTGCTTCTACTCCCTCTTCTTCAATAATTTTAATCGCTGCTTCTAAAAAATAATTTGTAATTCGTGCTCTTTGTTTTTGCTTTTTTTGTAATGCAGTCTTTTCCTGAGAAATTCCTTCTCCCATGTTCATCGCTCCTTTACAATTAACATAATAGATCAGCCTTTTAGAGCGGATTCTATATCAAGATCATAACAGATAATATTATTATTTTGAAATTAAATCATGGTCTTGTTATTAAAAACATTGCTTTGCAGTTACAACACCTCCTCATCTCCCGGTACAGATTCCCCCGGATATACAATTCGTTTTACCCATTCTTTTTTTATTTCCCATAGATTTCCGGAAACTTCAAAAGGCGACCAGTTGTCGATATCGAAAGCTCTGATCCAGCTGTCTCGTATTCGTCTTTCTTCCTCCGGATATTTCCCCTTGTATTTTCCGACAAAAAAACTGAACCCGTCTTTTACTCCTATTTTCTTCAGATGCTCTTCATAAGCTTTTTCATCTTCCTTGTCCTTCGGAAGATAGATTCTATTTAAAATATGATCCCATTTTAGATTATCGAAATATATCACTTGATCTTCCGGCACTTCTAGAACATAAACTACTGTATTTTCTGTTGCCTTTAAACAACCAACCGCACTGATAGAGCACCAGATCGGAGCTGTTACATCCTCTGGTTTTGGCAGCCTTTTTGATGCTTCCTTTGTAAACCAGTCGTAGCTTTCTAAAAACAAATCCGCATCCGGCCCAAAATGCAGTTTAACATACATTCTTTCATTAATAATCCTGCCTTTTTTCTCTAGTGCATAAAGCGTTTTATCATTCTGCCTTGTATAAAGCCTCACCCGTTTTTTAGCCATAAATTCCTCCTTGTAAAAGTCTTTATTTATTAAATTCTACCCCTAAGAATTATCCTTACGCAGATTCTTATTACATAATAAAAAGTAGTATTAAAATACTTCGTTTTTTCAATATATATAGTTTATTATACTTCTATACATTTCTGTAACCGAATTCAATAAAAACAGCTTTTCATACTTCAAATCCTTTTATTCTTCACAAAAAAAGAGCCCTTGACAGGCTCTTGTACAGGAAGCTTTTATCCCTGCAGTCCTTTTGATTGTCTATCCATGTCTTCCACTACAATATCAAAAATCTCTCCTAAGGTAGAACAGTATTCCAGTATCTCCCAAGGCTTGTTTGTGTGAAAATGGATTTTAATCAGATTTTCATCTCCTACAGCCAAGAGACTGTCTCCCTCAAAATGCGATTTGATATACTCATCTATATCATCTTCTGATAAATTCTTTCCCTCGATTAATAACTGGGTATCGTATTTAAATTCTAACATAATTCCTCCTGTTTTTTTCTTCTATTATACTCTTATTTCAATATTTTCCTTAATAGTTTTAAATTGTTTTTAAAAGGCGGATATCTTAGTGGAATATCCAACAGATTACTTTTCTTTAGAATGCTTTTTTTGTGAGTAAAGGTCTCGAAACCTTCTTTTCCATGATAAGAACCAAGTCCGCTTTTTCCTACACCTCCAAAGGGAAGATAGGATGAAGAAACTTGTATGACCACATCATTGACAGCTCCTCCTCCGAAAGAAAGATCCCTCAGAATCCTTTCTTCATTTTCCTTGGAGGTTGTAAAAAGATACAGGGCTAAGGGTTTTGGTTTGTTCCTTAAAACATTAACGATCTCTTCGATCTGATCGAATTCAATAATCGGAAGAAGAGGACCGAATATTTCTTCCTTCATAGAAGCCGACTCCCAGGTTCCTTCTATAATCGCTGGGGCTATCTTTTCTTTTTGCCGATCAAAACCCCCGCCATAAAAGACAATGTCCTTCTTTAAATATTCTACAAGCCTTTGAAAATGCTTCTCGTTTATAATCTTGGGATATTCTTCATTGTTTAAAGGATCTTTCCCATAAAACTCCTCTATGGATTCTATTAAATAGTTTATAAACTCTTCTTTTACTTCTTTTTGTAAACAAATATAGTCCGGTGCTACACAGGTCTGACCGGCATTTAAGAGTTTTCCCCATGCGATTCTCTTTGCTGAAAGTTTTATGTCTGCTGTTTTATCGACAATACAAGGACTTTTCCCTCCAAGCTCTAAGGTAACAGGTATTAATTTTTCTGCCGCTTTTTCATAGACTATTTTCCCCACAGCGGTGCTGCCGGTAAAAAAGACATAATCGAAATGTTGATCTAATAATTCCTGAGTCCTTTCCTTACCGCCTTCCACAACAGCAGCATATTCTTTATCGAAAGTATCTTCTATAATCTTCCTTAAAACCTTCGCAGAATGTACGGAAATCTCCGATGGTTTTATCATCACTGTATTTCCGGCTGCTATTGCTGCAATAAAAGCATGCAGCGTTAGCTGAAAGGGATAATTCCACGGAGAAATCACAAGCACCTGCCCATAAGGTTCTGAATAAACTATGGATTTTGAAGGGAAATGAGCCAAAGGCGTTTTAACCCTTTTCGGCTTTCCCCATTTTTTCAGATTTTTTATAATATGATTGATTTCCTGATAAAACATCCCTATCTCTGTTTCGTAGGATTCAAAAGGAGACTTCCCCAGATCTTTATCTAACGCTTCCATAATCCTATTCTCATTTATTTCTACAGCTTCTTTTAATTCGCGAAGCTTCTTTATCCGATAATCTAAATCTTTTGTATAACCTCTATTATAAAAATCTCTTTGATTTTGTACTAGCTCTTGTATATTCATAGAAACCTCCTATCTTTACTAATACCCTTTTAGAACAAAAAAAGAGACCTTCCTCAGGAGCGTCCCTTTTTTATACTCATAATAAAGCACAGAAAATCTTTACCCTATTACCTGTCTCCTATTACCTACTACCAATTCCCTACTTCCTATTTTACCTACTTCCTACTCCCCTAACAATCGATTCCGCCGTCTACTCTTAATAATTGTCCTGTTATAAATCTAGATTCATCTGAAGCAAGGAAAAGTGCTGTGTTTGCAATATCTAACCCTTCTCCTAGTGTTTTAAGAGGACTCATCTGACGCATAGGTTCCATCGCATCGGCTCCCCCTACAGAATCCAGCATCGCCGTCTGGATCGCTCCAGGAAGAATAGCATTGCAGCGGATTTCCGGGCCAAGCTCCCTTGCAAAAGCTTTGGTTAAACCGCTCATTGCGTGTTTCGAAGAACAATAGGCAACAGACCCCCATCTTGCAGAGGTTCCCGCTACCGAACCGGTGTTGATAATAACCCCTTTGCCCTTTTCTTTCATCACAGGAGCGCATTTTTTCGTAAGGACTAAAGCTGCGTTTACATTCACATTAAACACATTTAAAAACTCTTCCAGCTCTATATCCAAAGTGTTTTTTGTTGACAGCATTCCAGCGTTGTTGTACAAAATATCTACCGTTCCATAAGCTTTTATCGTTTCGTCGAAGATATTTTCTACCTGTTTTAAATCTGTCATATCCACTAAAACATATATCGCTTCTCCGCCGGCATCTTTAATCTTTTGAACTGCTTCCTTAGAACGCTCTTCATTCCGACCGGTAATAACGACTTTTGCTCCTTCTTTTGCGAATAAATAGGCTGTTTCCCTTCCCATACCTGAAGTAGATCCCGTTATAATCGCAACTTTTCCATCTAATTTTCCCATACTTTCCTCCTTGTTATATTATTATCTCTAATGATATACTTATACCCTATATCGTTTTAAAACTATCAATATAAATATCTTCTTTAATAAATATAAACGACACCTTTCATTTTCCTTTTAAATTCATGAAAATCTTCTTCGGTTATCTTACCTTGGGAGGTCATTATAAGAAGAGGTATTTCAGCATTTCCCGGCATTAAAGGAGGCTGAGCATAAGGATACTCATTTAATTCAAAGCCGTTTCTTTCATAGAAGGCGATCCTTCTTCTGCTGATCTTGTCTTCTGGAGGTTCTACTTCTAGGTAAATTCTTTTGATCCATTTTGATCGGGCAGACGTCAAAATCTTTGTGCCGATTCCTTCTCCTCGTGTATCTGGACATACTACGAGATGTTCTACAAAATTAAAATCTTTAAACTTCCAAGAACTGATATATCCTTTTATTCTTTCCTCTTCTTCATAAACTTCGATATCATAATGAGGATGATCTAATAATTCTTTCTGCCTTTCATAGGAACGGTATTCTTTTGCGGGAAAAGAACTTTCTAAGATCTTAAAAAAATCATTGAACTCTTCCTTTTTCATTTCTCTTAATACACTAGATTTCATCTGCGGTCTTCCTTTCTTTCCTATTTCTCTTTGCACTATAGAATATACCCATCATAATTAAAAACACAATTCCCTCTGTAAATACAAAGGAAAGCCAGGCCCCTCTCATCTTAAAGTATTCCTGGAGTATAAAAACCATGGGAATAAGTATTGCAATGCTTCGAAGTATGGATAAAAACATCCCCTCCTTTGTTTTTAATACAGCACTTAAATAAGCAATAGTCACAATATTAAAACCTGCGAAAAAGTATCCAATAAAATAAATCCGAAGACCCTCTACCGCTAAGCCCAGAAGTTCTGGATCCCCTTGGCTGTTAAACAGCATTCCTATTTCCTCTGCAAAGAAAAACACGATTCCATAACAAAGGATAATCACTATAGCCGCCGTAATCCAAGAAGCTCTAAAAATAAATTTCAGATCTGTCTTTTTTCCTAAACTGAAGGATCTGCTTGCTAGAGGCTGAATTCCTTGAGAAATCCCCACAAAAACAGCTGTTTCGATTAAAGCGATATTCGCAACGATCCCATAAGCCCCTACACCTATCGTTCCTCTTATATTCATAATAATAAGATTAAAGGTGATCAGAGAAACAGCTGAGGCGATTTCTACTATAAAAGAAGAAAAACCATAAGATGCCATCGCAAAAATCCTATTTAAACTAATTTTTGTTTTTATCCATTTAAATCCTGCCTGAGTTCTAAAATGCTTCGATAAAATAAGGAGGCTTATAACAGGAGATAAAGACGTAGCAAAGGCCGCTCCGAACATCCCCCAGCCAAATACAAACATAAATACATAATCCAGTACAATATTCGAAAAACTGCTGGTAATCATCGCAATCATTGGAAGTTTTGGATTGTTATCGTTTCGAATATAAGCAAGACTTATATTATTAAAAATGAAAAAAGGAGCCGCTAAAAGGATCGTCCGAAGATAGGTAACGGTCAAAGGCAAAGTTGCTCCTTCCGCTCCAAGAACATTAGACAAAGGCTCCGTAAAGAAGATCCCCATCAGTACAAAAACAAGAGCCGCGCATCCTCCTATAAACACTGCATGGCTGAAGGATCTATTCCCTTCTCCTTCTTTATGCTGAGTTAAAGAATAATCCGTTCCGCCTCCGATCCCGATCATCAGTCCGAATCCATTTAAAATACTATAAACAGAAATCGAAAAATTAAGAGCCGCCAGCCCTTCCCCTCCTAAACCCTTAGCCACAAAATACGTATCTCCTAATATATAACAAGATAAAGCAATCATGCTCATCACATTCAAGCTTACATACTTTATAAAATCCCTCTTAATCTCTACCATATTCTCCCCCATAAATATTTAAAATACTAACCTCTGTCGTGATACAAACACTTACCTATGTCTTGACTAACGCTTAGGTTCCTCTAGAACCATGCGTATTTATTCCTTCCAATGGCAACTCTTGCTATAAGAAAGTTTAAAGCTCTAGATATCTTCTTCCTGTACATTTACAGTACAAGAAAGGTCTTAGTTTCCAATCCTGGCGAAGGATGAAGGGCACCTAAGATTCTCCTGAAGCCCTAGCTCAAATCAGGTCTTTAGATTTGACGAGCAGGCCTCATGCCACTCGTTTCCCAAGAGCGGTATTTTGCGATTGGCTAGAAACGATCGGCCATATCCTCCCCCAGACCCCCTCCTTTTACACCCCCAACGCTTAGGAGCAAGGGAGCGTCTAACGACGCCTTTTATATACGAAGAAAATGCTCCGCATTTTCCACCACAACTCCCCTCTCCACTCTTTCACACTTCACTCTTTTCTTACTACAGGTGTGCCGCCTAGAGCCTAGGTTGCGAAGCAATCCCGCCTTTTCCTACTCCCTATCTTTTCCCTAAAAAAAGAAGGCATCCCATCTCTCCTTCTTAGACCTAACGGAGAGATACGATACCTTCCACTTCACCCGGTGGCGAAGTAATATATTTAATTAATATAAGTATACTGTAAAAGCACTTCTAAAGTAGCAAGAAGATTTTATAGCAATGAGTCTTTACCTAGAAAACTAAGCCCTAAATTTCTTATTTCTATACTTTTATAGTATGAGAAAGGTATTAGTTTCCATCTCTGGGGGAGGATGAAGAGCGCCAAGATTCTCCTAAAGCCCTAGCTCAAATCAGGTCTTTTGATTTGACAAGCAGGCCTCATGCCACTCGTTTCCCAAGAGCGGTATTTTGCGATTGGCTAGAAACGATCGGCCATATCCTCCCCCAGACCCCCTCCTTTTACACCCCAACGCTTAGGAGCAGAGGAGCGTCTAACGACGCCTTTTTTCATGCGTAGAAAATAAGCGTACTTCTTATTTTCCTCCACAACTCCCCTCTCCCCTCTTTCACATTCCACACTTTTTCTTTCATCCCTATCTTCCTCTATCTTTTCCTAGGCCGCAAAGCGGTCCTGCCTAGAGCCTAGGTGCCAAAGGCATCCTGCCTGGGTTGCGCAGCAATCCCGCCTCTTCCTATCTCCAACTACAATATCTTCGATAAGAAACTTTGAAGTCTTGGACTTTCCGGGTTTGCGAAAAATTCCTCTGGAGTATTCTCCTCTTCGATAAGACCATCATCCATAAACATAACACGATTCGATACTTGGCGGGCAAAACCCATCTCATGAGTAACCACTACCATAGTCATGCCCTCATAAGCGAGCTCTGTCATAACATCCAACACTTCTCCTACCATCTCTGGGTCGAGAGCTGAGGTCGGTTCATCGAAAAGCATGACTTCAGGATCCATTGCCAAAGCCCTTACAATAGCAATCCTCTGTTTCTGTCCGCCGGAAAGCTGATTCGGATATGCTTTTGCCTTATCTACAAGGCCTACCCTTTTTAAGAGAACATTTGCTCTTTCTCTCGCTTCTTCATTGCTTAATTTCTTAAGTTTTCTTGGCGCGATGGTAATATTTTCTTCGATGGATAAATGAGGAAAAAGGTTAAACTGCTGAAAAACCATTCCCATTTTCTGGCGGACCTTGTTGATATCCGTTTTCTTATCCGTAATATTCTGTCCGTCTACTATGATCTTGCCTCCCGTAGGACGCTCTAAAAGATTCAAGCAGCGTAAAAAGGTTGATTTTCCAGAACCGGATGGACCTACGATAACGACTCTGTCTTTTCGTTCAATCTTCGTTGTAATACCTTTTAAGACTTCATGCTCTCCGAAAGCCTTCTCTAAATTTAGAATATCAATCAACTTGTGCCATCCTCCTTTCCAATTTTCCTTGGAATTTCTGTAAAATAAGAACCAATATTAAATAAAATGCCGCTGCAATAAATAGAGGGGGCAAGATATCATAGGTTCTCGATCCTACTAAAGTAGCCGCCTTTGTAAGCTCAGTAATAGCTATAACGGAACCTACAGATGTTTCCTTGATCAATACGATAAACTCATTTCCAAGGGCTGGAAGAATGTTTTTAATCGCCTGTGGAAGGATAATATAGCGCATCGTTTCCCCCTGCTTAAATCCTAGACTCCGTCCTGCTTCCGCTTGTCCATTATCCACAGCTTCAATCCCTGCACGGACGATCTCAGCGATATATGCTCCAGAGTTGATTCCGAAACAAACAGCTCCTACCAGCACTTCGCTTGTAGATCTTGAAGTAAAAATCAAATTATATATGATTAATAATTGCAAAAGGACTGGTGTCCCTCGAATTACAGTTGTATAAAGGTCTCCTATTCTTGCCAGAATCCCCATAATAGCATTCTGCTTGCGGCTTACCTTGATAATTGCAACAATCACTCCGATAGCCATACCGATAATAACAGCTAAAACAGTGATCTTCAACGTTAAGAGCAAACCATCTAAATAAAGCATATATCGTCCTTGGGGAACGAAGGCTTCATATAATCGGTCTAATATATTCATATCTCAATATTCCCTTCTAAGTAAAAGATAAGGAACCTTAAACAGGTTCCTCTCCTTTATTTCTGTGCATGATTTTCCATAATCTTGTCTAATTCGCCGCTTTCTTTAAGCTCTTTGATTACGGTGTTGATTTGATCTAAAAGCTCTTGATTTCCTTTTTGAACTGCAATCGCATATTGATCTACAAAAAGAGGTTCGCCTTCAAGAATCTTTAAGGTATCATTATTCGCCGCTACTAATTCTTCTGCTGGAAGCTGGTCCATTACGATACAGTCTACTTTGCCATTTTTCAAATCTTCTGTAGCTTGAACAAACTTCGTATAACGCTTCACTTCTTTCGGATTCGTGTTTTCTGGATTGCTGACTTGAATATCTGCAATATTTCCCTGCTGAACTGCTACAATTTTGTCGTTTAAAGCATCCCATGTAGGAGTTTCTACTGCCGGATTTGCTGCATTGACAACAACCACCTCTGTAGAATCAACATATCTTTCAGAGAAATCCATTTGTTTTTCCCGTTCTTCTGTTACAGAAACCCCTGAAGCTACCATATCTACCTTTCCTGATTGAACTGCTAAAAGAGCTCCGTCAAAATCCATATCTTTTACTTCTAATTCTTTGCCAAGCTTTTCTGCAATTTTTTTAGAAATATCGATATCAATTCCTACAACCTCTCCGCCGTCTCCTATGTACTCGTATGGCGGGAATCCTGCTTCTAATCCAACGATAAGTTTTTCACCGCTTGATGCGCCTTGCTCAGCTGGTTCTGTGTTTTCTGCATTTTGTGCATTACCGCAGGCAGCTAAAACAACAGCCATCATTAATGCCATTACAATTTTCGTTATCTTTTTCATATTTCTCCTCCATTTATTTATATGTTCATATTCTATCATTGAAAGCCCTTGGTATCAATATTTAAGTTAAACAGAAGGGAGGAAGCAGGTTATAGGTCTTAGGAAGTAGGGAAAGAAAGCGGGAGGTCTGATCACGACATGGGTAAGTCATTTGTGTCAAGACATAGGTAAGTGTTTGTGTCAGCATATAGGTAAGTCTTTTTAACGTTTTCTATGGTAGAGACATTGATTGTGCTTTTTGTTTAGCTTTTTTGACAAGAGGAAAATACAGCTCTCTTTGACACAACTTAAAGAAAAGCTGTATGCCTACGGCTGCTAAAAAAAGAAAGGATATTTTTACAGCAATAAGCTTTGCTGAAAAAACTTCCTTTCTT
>JAAZME010000118.1 GCA_012798975.1 Gallicola sp. | reverse complement strand
CGCCTCTTGTGCCGATATCGTAAAACAAAGATCCTTCTTTTTTCTCAAGAAGAGCTGCCGCTGCTCCGTCTCCAAAAAGAACTACCGTGGAACGGTCCTCTTTATCGAGAACTTTCGATAACACTTCTGCCCCTACAAGAATTGCTTTTTCTCCCAATTCTAAATATTTTTCTAAAAGAATCACACCGGATACAAAGCCGCTGCAGGCGACATTAAAATCCATAGAGAACACGGATTCCTCTGCACCAATTTTCTTTTGTATCATTGCCGCAATTGTCGGCATACTATAATCCGATGTGCAGGTTGCTACGAAAATACCCTTGATGTCCTGAAGATCTTCTTCGCTTAAAGAGAGTTTTTCAACCGCCTTTAAAGCAAGAGAAGAAGTATCTTCTCCCTCTGCAAAACGTCTTTCCTGAATACCAGTTCTTTCCCTTATCCACTCATCGGATGTTTCTAGATATTCTTCGTAATATTTATTAGAAACTACTTTAGGAGGCAGATACGATGAAGTTTTCTTTAAAATAAGACTCATTAAAACCTCCCTATTTTATTAAAATGTTCCGAACGGTCTTCGATTAATTCTTCAGGCGACAGTTCAAGAAGACTTTCCAGCTCTTCTTCCATCGCTTCTTTTAAAGGATCTAAATGATTTAAAAACTCTTCCTTGTCTAGTGTCAGCTTCTCCGGCACAATTCGGTGGATAATCCCATTTTCCATCAAATCTTCCGCTGTTAATTTCATCACTTCTGTAGCCTCTTGAGCTCTAGAAGCATCTTTCCACAAAATGGAAGCAAACCCTTCTGGCGACAATACTGAATACACTGCATTTTCCATCATTAAAATCCGATTTCCAACCCCGATAGCAAGGGCGCCTCCGCTGCAGCCTTCCCCTGTAATAATACAAATCACAGGTACTTTTAAACCGCTCATTTCCATAATCGCATTGGCTATGGCGTTTCCTTGGCCTCTTTCCTCTGCTCCGATTCCAGGGTATGCTCCCGGCGTATCGATAAAGGTAAAGATCGGACGTCCGAATTTCTCAGCCTGCTTCATTAAGCGAACTGCTTTTCGATAGCCTTCCGGTCCCGGCATTCCAAAATTATTTTTTACACTTTCTTCTAAACCTACTCCTTTGTGGGTTCCTATAAAGGTGACGGCTCGTCCGTTAAAACTGCCGATTCCGCCAACAATACTCGGATCTTCTCCGAAATATCGGTCTCCATGAAAAAAGAGAGGATTTTCAATAACCGCCTCTATGATTTCCTTTGTCTTAGGACGCTGTTTTAAACGGGCTAGGTCCACTCGGTCCTTCGGCTTTATATTTTGTCTGAAAGCTTCCAAAAGTTCTTGCTTTTCTCCTTGGGCTTTCGGATCTAAACTTTTAATTTTTAATTCTAAATCACGTACATTCATCTTTTCACCTGCTTATCTATGAAGTTCCAGTACTCGAGACAGATACTTTTTCATCTCTTTTCTATGAACAATTTCATCTACAAATCCATGATCCAGTAAAAACTCGGCCCTTTGAAAACCATCCGGCAATTCTTGATTGATAGTTTGTTTGATTACTCTAGGGCCTGTAAAACCGATCAGTGCACCAGGTTCAGCTAAAATAATATCTCCTAAGCTGGCAAAACTAGCTGTGACTCCCCCTGTTGTAGGATCTGTCAAAACCGATACATAAAGATTTCCGCTTTCTCCAAACTCTCGAACTGCATTGGACGTTTTTGCCATCTGCATTAAAGAAAAGATCCCTTCCTGCATACGAGCGCCGCCGCTTGCACAAAAGGCTACGACAGGTAGATTTTTCTCTTTTGCGATTGAAAATCCTCTTACAATCTCATCTCCTACATAAGAACCCATGCTTCCCATCATAAATCTGGGTTCTAACACAATCATCACACAGGGGTTTCCATCGATTTCTCCCTCTGCTATTACAAGAGCTTCTTTTAAATTCGTAATTCTTTCATAGCGATCCAACTTTTCCTGGTAATTTGGAAAATGCAGAGGATCGAAGCCAACGGGATCTCTTTGGATTTCTTCAAATCCCGGATCTAGAATAGAATTCAGTCTTTTTCTTGCATAATACTTGATATGGGCATCGCATTTTGGACAAACCCACATCTCTTCTTCCATTTTTTCTTTTACGACAACAGTATTGCAATGAGGACATTGTATAAAAACCGAAGGATTTAGATCTTTCGATTGAACATCTTTTCTCTGTTTTTTACGTAAATTTTTAATATTTGAAAGAAGAATTCTTCTAGCTTTAAAATTATCCATTCATTACACCCTTTTCATCATTTCGAGCATCTCGTCCAGTTTTTCTTCCATAAATCCTGTATCATAATCCCCTCGGATAAAATCGAAGTCGTGGAGAATTGTATACTGAAGAGCAAGATTTGTTTTGATACCGTCTATAATCGTCTCTTCAATCGCTCTTCTCATTTTTTTTATGGTCTCAAGCCTCGTATCTCCTTGGACAATGATCTTCCCCACCATAGAATCATAATAAGGACTGATTTTGCAGCCGTTATATAAATAGCTGTCGAATCTTGTTCTAAAACCTCCTGGGGGATTGAAGAAACCCACAGTTCCTGTCGAAGGCATAAAATTCATCAGAGGATTTTCTGCATTGACTCTGCATTCCATAGCAAAACCGTTCATTTTGATATCTTCCTGTTTATATCGTAATTTTAGTCCACCTGCGATTCGAAGCTGTTCTTTAATAATATCTACACCTGTAACCATTTCTGTTACAGGATGTTCTACCTGAACTCGGGTATTCATCTCGATAAAATAAAAATTCCTATCCTTATCTACTACAAATTCTATCGTTCCTGCATTTTCATAATTACAGGCTTTTGCAGCTTTTATCGCAACTTCCCCCATTTTTTGACGCATTTCTTCTGTAACAAAAGCAGAGGGGCTTTCTTCGATCATTTTCTGATTTTTTCTTTGAACAGAGCAGTCCCTTTCCCCCAGATGGATCACATTTCCATGGGAATCTGCCAAGATCTGAATTTCGATATGCTTTGGATTAATAATGAGTTTTTCTATGTACATATCCCCGTTATTGAAAGCAGAAACTGCTTCGTTTCGAGCATTTTCGAATTCTTTTTTCAGGTCTTCTTTTTTATAAACACGTCTCATGCCCCGTCCGCCGCCGCCTCCAGCTGCTTTAATTAAAACGGGATAGCCTATTTTTTCGCAGATTTCTTCTGCGGTTTTAATCTCTTCAACGACTCCTGGAGATCCGGGTACAGTAGGGACTCCGTTTTCTTCCATAAGCTTTCTAGCCTCGATTTTATCCCCCATTCGGCTGATAATCCCGCCAGATGGACCGATAAACTTTAACCCGCAGGATTCCACTAAGTTTGCAAACTCTTCGTTTTCTGATAAAAATCCGTATCCGGGATGAATCGCATCGCAGTTTGTAGCATAGGCCGCATTGATAATATTTGTCATATTCAAATAGCTGGAAGCACTTTGAGGGCCTCCTATGCATACCGCTTCATCAGATAATTTTACATGGAGCTGATCTTTGTCTTCTGTAGAATACACAGTAACAACTTCCATACCCATTTCGTGGCAGGAACGAATGATTCTTACTGCGATTTCACCGCGGTTGGCAATTAGAACTTTATTAATCATTACTCTTCCTCGATTTCGAATAGTACTTGATCAAATTCTACAAGATCTCCTTCTTTAGCCAGAATTTTCCGAACTGTTCCGCCCACAGGAGCCTTAATCTCGTTGAACATCTTCATTGCTTCTACCATACACAGGGTATCTCCGGCTTTGACAGTATCCCCATTTTGTACAAAGGGATCACTTTCCGGATCGCTTTTTGGATAAAAAATTCCTACTAAAGGCGAATGAACAGGAGTAAACTCCTCTTCCGCTTCTTCTATAACTTCTTTCTCTATAACAGGAAAGGCTTCCTTTTTATGGGAAGCCTTTGTCTCTGTTATGAGAGTATTATGATTTTCTTCCTTGACAAGTTCTAATTTAAAGGAATCCTCTTCTAATTTTAATTTCGTTAGATTGGAATCCGAAAAAATTTGAATAATGTCTTTGATATCAAAATTCATAGTATTCTCCTATTTGATTAAATTATTGCTGATCGATATAGTTAACGATGTCTTTTACTGTTGTCATTTTTTCGAAGTCTTCGTCTGGAATTTTCACTCCTAATTCATCTTCCAACGCTAAAGAAAGCTCAACAGCATCTAGTGAATCTGCTCCTAAATCATCCATAAGGTTTGCTTCCATTGTTACTTCTGATTCATCGCATCCTAAGTTTTCTACAATAATGTCTTTTACTTTATCAAATGTCATATTTCATTCTCCTTAAATATTGTTATTCTTTTAATTTTTGGTATAATTTTTTATATAAATATTTTTATACAATTACAATACAATTATAATTTTCATAGGATCATTTGTCAATGTATTTCCGTTTTTTTCTACAAAATAATACATTTGCTTAACATTTTTAAAACATTGATATTATAAGAAAGAACAGGAATCCTTTTCTTTTCCTCTCCTAGCAGAAAAAGAAGTAAATGTATCATTTTCAGAATATGTTATCATAATATATAAGTCTTTTATTAAAGGAGTGGTATTATGTTGGGCTCAATATTATCTGCAGGGACACATTTTCATCTTGCACTCGGCGATGAAAGCTACATGATTGTAGATGAAGCGGAAGTTCTAAGAACAAACCCTCAGGAAACAATGAAAAAGATCACAGCTTTCTTTAAAGAAAATCCGCCGGATGCTATCGGCATAGGTTCCTTCGGACCCATAGATATCGATATAAAATCTGATAAATACGGTTTTATTACTTCGACTCCAAAGTTCGGCTGGGAATATTACAATTTCTTAGGAGAGTTAAAGAAGCATTTTGATATCCCAATGGGCTGGAATACAAACGCCAACGCTTCTGCTCTTGGAGAATATTATCTGCACTCCTCCGATGATATAAAGAGTCTTCTTTATCTTACATTCGGAACAGGTGTGGGGGGAGGATTTATCTATCAAGGCAGAATCTTTCGCGGAAGCAGCCATCCGGAAATGGGGCATATTCTTGTAGAAAGACTTCTGGAAGACGACTTTTCTTCCCGCTGCCCCTATCATGAGAATTGTCTGGAAGGAAGAGTCAGCAGAGCTTCTATCCAAGAGCGGACAGGAAAAAATTTCGAAGATCTTTCAGACGATGATCCTATTTTTGAGATGGTCGGCAATTACATTGCCCAGGCTCTTGTTGATGTTACTATGGTTCTTCGTCCGGATCGGATTGTTCTTGGGGGCAATACTATGGAAAAAACATCTCTTTTGAAAATCACAAAAAAATATTTCGAAAAGTATTTTAATCATTATATACAAATCCCTCCTCTAGACGACTATATCTGCTGCTGGGATCCAGAAGAAAAACCCGGTATTATCGGAGGATTTTTATTGGCACAGCGTGCATTGAAACATTCAGCAAATAAATAAAAAAAGGTGTATTATGAAATTTTTTAAAAAAATATTGTCCTTTGTATTCAGCAGGGCCTTTTTAATCGTC
Organism: Gallicola sp.; assembly: GCA_012798975.1. GTDB lineage: Bacteria > Bacillota > Clostridia > Tissierellales > Peptoniphilaceae > JBQKLI01. The sequence goes on along the minus strand of JAAZME010000118.1, from coordinate 4,805 downwards.
CTGGGCTTTATACTGGAAATCATTCTATTTATCGCTATCGTCAACTATTTCAGCGACCAGTTTGTTTGGGTTTTCGCTTTGCATTACGTATTAAGTATTATTACTACAATTTTTATTATTAATAAAGACCTGCTTCCGGAATATAAAATATCCTGGCTTCTGCCTGTATTTTTTATACCGGTCTACGGATGTATCTTCTTCTTTCTCTTTAGCGAAAACCGTATTATGCGCAAAGTTCGAAAGAGCATGAATGCCGTTTCCATCCGTTTAAAGGAATCTCAGACTTCCCACGAAGAGATTCTAGAGTCCTTGGATCCTTCTACAACGGCCTATCATCAAAGCCGCTACTTAACCGAATATGGACACAGCCCGATTTACGAAAACTCTGTTACTACCTTTTATCCTACCGGAGAAGATTATTTTAAAGATCTTGTGGAAGAATTAAAAAAAGCGGAACGTTTTATTTTTCTAGAGTTCTTTATTATCGAAAGAGGATACATGTGGGATACTATTCTGGAAATCCTCCGGGACAAGGTAAAAAAGGGCGTAGACGTAAGAATTATATATGATGATTTCGGCTGCTTGACAAAGCTTCCCCGAAATTACGAAAAAAAACTCTCCTCTTACGGCATAAAAGTCCATGTATTCAACCCTATCCTGCTCTTTGTAATGCCGAAACACAACAACAGAGATCACCGTAAAATTGTTGTGATCGACGGATATGTGGGTTTTACAGGGGGGATCAACCTCGCTGACGAATATATCAATAAAGTAAAACGTTTCGGCACTTGGAAAGATTCGGCAGTTCGGCTAACAGGAGAAGCCGTATACAGCCTGACTACCATGTTCCTTTCTCTGTGGAGCCACTATGAAGAATCTACCGAGCCTTTCGAGTCATTTCTTCCTTCTGCTCTTTCAGTACCGGTTCAGCATCAAGGTTATGTACAACCCTTTAACGACTCTCCATTAGATTCGGAAGCCGTCTGCGAAACAGTCTATTTAAACGCGATTAATGCCGCAAAAAAATATGTGTATATAACAACGCCTTATCTCATCCTTTCTCGAGAGCTTGAAAATGCACTTTGCAATGTGGCAAAAGCCGGGATCGATGTACGCATTATCACACCTCACATTCCAGATAAGAAAATTGTTTTTATGGTAACTAGATCTTATTATAAGAGGCTGATTCACGCAGGCGTTCAAATTTATGAATATACACCGGGTTTTATCCATGCCAAAAATCTGGTTATCGATGATGAGTTTGCCGTTGTGGGAACAATTAATATGGATTTTAGAAGCATGTATCTGCATTTTGAATGCGGTGTTTGGATGTATGAAAGCCCTGCAGTAAAGGATATTTACGACGACTTTATTAACACACTGGAAGTAAGCCGGGAAACAACAAAAGAAGACATCGACAATATCCCCTTCTTCAAAGGAATGTTTATATCTGTAATGCAGCTTTTTGCTCCCTTTATGTAGGTGAATTATGAAAAAACGAAAATTATTTATTGATGCATTAAGAGGATTTGCCCTAGTAAATATGATTCTTTATCATGGGCTATACGATATTGTCTATATATTTCATCAAAATATCACCTGGTATCAGGGAAAACCCGGTTATTTATGGCAGCAGTCCATTGCGATGACTTTTATAATCGTCTCTGGATTTACCCGCCATTTATCTAAAAAACCGGTAAAAGATGGGATCACCATTTTTCTATGGGGATTTCTCCTTACGCTAATCACAACGATATTTATGCCGGATCATAAAATTCTATTCGGCATATTATCTTTTCTAGGGCTTGCCATTTTGATATCATGGCTCTTCGAGAAATATTTAAATAGGATTGAGCCTATTGCAGGCCTTTTTTTCTCTCTGTTTTTATTTATTTCTACAAAAGAGATACAAAGAGGAAGTTTATTTTTCGATAAAATTCATCTTCCTCAAGAAATTTATGAAATACCCGGACTTTTTGTCTTGGGTTTTCCAGATATACATTTCTCCTCTACAGATTATTTTCCTGTGTTCCCATGGATCTTCTTATTTACAGCAGGCTATTATCTCGGAAAAATGTATAAAAAGAAAAAAATAACCCTTCCGAATATTCCGAAAAAGGAAGATATTTTAACCTTCATAGGTCAAAACAGCCTAAAAGTCTATCTTCTTCACCAGCCTATTTTATATCTGCTCTTAACCGGTATTTTCACCGTCTTAAAAAACTATAGGTAAAAAAGTGTGGAGCTGGGAGAGCTGAGAAAGAAAATGTGGAGAGTGAAGTTATGGAAGAAACATAGAACGTGTTTCTTTTGAGAATAAAAAGAGTATCGGCTTTCCTGTAATCAGGAAAACGGATACTCAAAATTTTTACAAACCTCTTCTAAATGAGAAAAGAGACGAGTGAAATTACAGTAAAAACATAATACATGTTCATTTATAAAAAACATTGATATATCGTTACCTTTCTTTTAAAACGACCTGCCTTTTGTTCTATGAAGAAAATAAATGTTCTTATTATTTTCCTCCTCAACTCCCCTCTCCCCTCTTTCACTCTCCACACTTCTTTTAAACTCTCTTTCACTCTTTCTTTTTCAGCTCTTTTTGTGAAACCCTTTGCCTTACCGAAACCTTCGTTTCTTTCCGTCTTTTATCTCCTTTTAGTCATATTTTTAAAAAAACTGCTCTTTGCCTTGTAACCTTTTTGTAATTATTTTCTATCTATATTATAATATCTAGACGTGAACATTAATAATTAAATCTTTAGGAGGATTAGACCTATGTCATTTTTAAAAAAATCCATGGCGGTAATTTTACTATTTGCCATGACGATTTTGCCGATACAAACATCTTTTGCATCAGGCAGAACTCCCATACTTAATAGAAGCACCGTTACAGTAGCTCAGATGAAAAACTGGGCGCGAAGCAAAGGTGCTACAAAACTTTTTATCGACTTGGCTCAAACATTCTATGATGTTTCAGTTTCCAAAGGAGTCGACCCGGCAGTAACCTATGCCCAGTCTGCAAAAGAAACGGCTTATCTGCACTACACAGGGGTTGTAAACGCCAGCTATAAAAATCCCTGCGGTTTAAAAATAACCCAAGGCGGCGGCGACTATGATATTCAAGCTCATAAAAAATTCAGCACATGGACAGAAGGAATTACTGCTCAGGTAGACCACTTGGCATTATACGCAGGACAAAAAGGATATCCAAAAGCTTCTACACCAGACCCGAGACATTTTGCATCTATTGCCGGTTCAGCGCCTTTCGTAGAAAACCTAGGGGCAAAATGGGCGCCTAGTCCAAATTACGGAAACGAAGTTGTTCAAATGATGCAGCAGATTCAAGCGCAGCCAGGCGGCAGCAAAACTCCTGTTCCTGTAAAACCTGCACCTGCTCCAGCAAAACCTTCCGTTTCACTAGAAAGAATATTCGGAGCAAACCGATACGACACAGCGGATAAAATCAATCAAATCACAAAACCAAACACTTCAACAGCTGTTATTGCAAATGGAACACTCTATGCAGATGCGATGATCGGAATGAATTTAGCCGAAAAAACAGGGGGTCATCTCTATATTGCACGACCAAACCAGATAAACCCATCTGTACAAAAAGAGATCTCCAGAGGAAAGATTAAAAAAATCTACGTAGTAGGAGACGAAAACAGCTTTAACAATAATATTTTAAAACAGCTGGGCTCTAAAGGCGCTTCTGTAGAAAGAATCAATGCTAGAAACAGATTTTTCTTAGCTGAAAAAGTAGCAGGTATGTATAACAGCACTACAGCTGTACTTGTAAATGGAAACCAGATTTCTGATGCTGTAAGTATCAGCCCTGTAACAGCTAAAGAAAAGCTTCCTCTTTATATGACAAACGGAACGAAGTTGTCTTCCGGCACAAAAAAATCTCTTCAAAACAAAAAGAAAGTTATTATCGTCGGAGGAGATGCGGTTGTTTCCAAAAACATCGAAAAAGAGCTTCAGCAAGCCAGTGTCCATGTCCAAAGAGTTTCCGGCAGCAACCGATATGAAACTTCCTTAGCTATAGCAAACTTCTTCTATGGTTCTACAAATCATATAATCTTTGCTAGAGGCGATGTCTTCGCAGACATTCTAACAGGAACAGATCTTGCTACGGCAGTCAACAGTCCTATCCTTCTTGTTAACGGCAATCAGCTAAGTTCTAGCCAGCGGTCTTATATCGGAAAACAGCGATTAAAGAAAGCTTATGTTCTAGGCGGAACAAATGCCGTATCCGATTCTTTGTTTAGAAATATTCAGCAAAATTTAAAATAATCCAAAAACTTCCCAATGAATTGGGAAGTTTTTATTTGAGTGAAATACTAAAGTATCTATTGTTACGTTAAAAAACTATTCCTTTTACTATACTAAGAGAAAAGGAGAGATAAGATGAGTATTTTATTAGAAACAAAAGAGGAACTTTTAAAAAGAATTGATATCAGTTCGATCACAGTAGAACGTGTTGTCGTGGGAATATTCTTCACCGGCGTTAAATTATCCACCGGTCACGGCGGGATGTGCGCTACTCCGGTAAAGGCAATACCTGCTGCAGTATGCTGCCCAAGCTCAGCCAAAGAAATGCCCTTCTCCGGCAAAATGGAAGGCCGAAGCATAGAATGGATCTTAGATCAATTAGACAGTACTCATATTCTTCTAAAAACCATCGCTATCGCCGCATTAAATGCGCTCAGCGCTATGGAATTTGAAAAGGGCGGTTATGAAATCGACAACGAAACAGATTCCTTTGATACCGTAGAACTTCACAAAGATAGTACTGTAGT
>JAAZME010000013.1 GCA_012798975.1 Gallicola sp. | reverse complement strand
TTAAAAGCGCCTTATCGCTTGACAGCACTTTGTTCACAGGTTTTGCAGTGCGCTTATAAAGTTTCTCCTGTCCCGCTAGAAGAGCTTTATAAGATTTTTCCCCCATTTTCTGAATCTTATTCAGAAAATTATTTGTTTTATATTTCGAAAAGAATCGGCTGAAGGCTGATTCTTTTTCTATAGTTTCTTCTTGAATTTCTTCTTCCGATTCCTTCTTTTCAAAATGGATTTTCGTTTTTTCCGACGGATCCAAACGAAAAATAGTTTCATCTATATTTTCTTCTGTTTCCTTAAAACCCTGAAGTTCATCCCGATATTTTGCTTCATACGGTATGTCTTCTTTTTTCTTATTTTCTTTTGACTTCTTCGTATTAAATATATCTTCAATCTGCATCGTTTTTCGTTCTTTTTTCGATACATTTGTTTTTTCCTTGTCCGCTAAACTATCCTTTAACCGAAGATAGCTCTCGATATCTTCTCCGCAATAAGGACAGAAATTAACATCTTCAGGGATTGATTTTCCGCAATTTGGACAAAACATAAACATTCCCCCTTATAAAATTATTATATCATACCACTTTCCCTTTTTCTTCCCGCCTAGTGATAGAAAGCAGTTTTCATTTGAAAAATAACGCTTTTATGCTATAATGGACTAAATCGTTGATGGAGAGAAAACTCGCACGACCATTTTCAGAGAGCAAAGGGAAGCTGGGACTTTGCAATGGCAGCGAATCATATGGACTTCGGAGAGAATCGGCGAAATGAAGTAGCCGGTTACGGAAACCTACCGTTATCTTGGAACAGTATGTTTGTACTTATAGAGTGGGTCTTTAGACCAACAAAGGTGGCACCGCAGTTTAAACTGTCCTTTTTAGAGGACGGTTTTTTTATTTTTTGGAGGAAATTATGGCAGCATATTCAGCTCACGAATTAAATGAAAAACAATTGGAAATTTTAAAAGAAAAACTTGGTACAATCCGAGAAAAAAGCCCATTTTACAGCAAAAAATATGAAGGTCTTGATTTACATATTGAAAGTTACGAAGACTTCAAAAACATTCCTTTTACCGAAAAAGGCGACCTCAGAGAGGCCTACCCCCTTGGACTTATGGCCTGCGAAGAAGAAAAGATTGTGCGCATTCACTCTTCTTCCGGTACAACAGGTACTCCTGTCGTTATCCCCTATACTCAAAAAGATGTAGACGACTGGTCTATGCTCTTTGCCCGCTGTTATGAAATCACAGGCGTTACTCCTATGGACCGTGTTCAAATTACTCCAGGCTACGGCTTATGGACTGCAGGGATCGGTTTTCAATTAGGAGCAGAACATCTAGGTGCTATGACCATCCCTCTAGGACCCGGAAATACAGAAAAACAGCTTCAGATGATGGAGGATTTTAAATCAACAGTACTCTGTTCGACTTCTTCTTACGCTCTTTTATTGGCAGAAGAAATCGAAAAACGGGGTATCAAAGAGAAAATCCATCTAAACAAAGGGCTTATCGGAAGCGAACGATGGAGCAAAAAGATGCGTAAAAGCATAGAAGATTCTCTCGGCGCTTCTTTATACGATATCTACGGTTTAACAGAAATCTACGGACCGGGTATCGCCATCAGCTGCGATGAAAACAACGGAATGCATTATTTCAACGACTATCTGTTCTTTGAAATCATCGACCCGAAAACAGGAGAAATTCTTCCATTCGGAGAAACAGGAGAGCTTGTTATTACAACTCTTCACAAAGAAGGAGCCCCTCTTATCCGTTATAGAACCCATGATCTGACAAGATTCCTTCCAGATGAATGTCCCTGCGGATGCGAATTCCCCCGTATCGACACCTTAGTCGGACGAACCGACGATATGGTTAAAGTAAAGGGTGTAAATATGTTCCCTGCACAGATCGAAGAGATCCTTCAAAAGGTC
>JAAZME010000083.1 GCA_012798975.1 Gallicola sp. | reverse complement strand
TGTTGGATTTAAAGGTACAAGAGTTAAAGCCCTTGTTGATGAATTACGGGGAGAAAAATTAGATATTATTGTCTATGACAAAGATATTAAAGTGTTTTTAGCAAATAGTTTAAGTCCATCAACTGTAGAATCAGTATTTATTGATGAAAAAAATAAAAATGCAAGAGTTATAGTACCGGAAGATCAATTATCATTAGCGATCGGAAAAGAAGGTCAAAATGCTAGATTAGCTGCTAAGCTAACAGGCTGGAAAATTGATATTAAAGGAAATGAACAATATCAAAATGAAATTGAGAATGGAGCTATCGAGGTTCAATATGAAGGAGAAGAAGGGTACCTAAACTCTGCTTCAGATATAGACAATACAATTTCCGATCAGCTTTCCAAATTAGAAGAAATGATAGATTTAGGCGAGGCTGAAAATGAAGAATAAAAAAATTCCTATGCGAAAATGTATAGCCTGCGGAGAAAACAAGGCTAAGAATGATCTCATAAGAATAGTCAATAATAAAGAAGAAGGAGTATTAGCAGACCCGACCGGTAAAAAGAACGGCCGAGGAGCTTATATCTGCAAAGATCCTTCCTGTATTGAATTAGCACAAAAGAACCATAAGTTAGAACACGCATTAAAAACTGAAATCACGCAAAATTTATATGAGGAGATAAAAGATTATGTAAAAAACGTGAATGCGAAATAGGAGGAAGCTATATATGAAGAAAATAAGAGTTTATGAATTAGCCAAAGAGCTGAATATTCCTGCAAAAGAAGCTGTTTCTGAGCTGAATGAGTTAGGTTTTAAAATCACAAGCCATATGGCAGCATTAGATGACGAAAGTTATCAATTAGCGAAAGAGGAATTATCTAAAAAGTTTAATTCTGTTGAGGAAAAATCGGAGAAAGAACCTGCTAAAAAAGCAGAAAATAAAAAGAATGCAGACAATGAGAAGAAAGCAGATACTCAAAAGAAAGAAAAGTCAAAACAAAAATCCAATTCTTCCAAACGAAATAAACAAAGACATAAACAGTCGAAACAAAAAAACAAGAATGCTTCTACCAACCAGGCTTCAGAAGAAAAACAAAATAAGAAACAAAAAGAAGAGTCAGATGTGACGTATATACCAGCATCTATATCAGTAAAAGATTTAGCGGAAGCGATCAATGTATCTGTTACTCAATTAATTTCAAAATTGATACAGCTAGGAATTATGGCCAATCAAAATCAAGATGTTGATTTTGATACTGCAGAGTTAATAGCTGATGAATTTAATAAAAAAGTTGCATTAAAAGAACCGGAAGAAGTTAAATCTGATTTCGATTTAGATTACGAAGATGCGGAAGAAACATTAAAACCAAGACCTCCGGTAATTACAGTTATGGGCCATGTTGATCACGGCAAGACTTCATTATTAGATAGAATACGTAAAGCCCATGTTACAAGCGGCGAAGCTGGAGGAATCACTCAGCATATAGGGGCTTATACTGTAAATATAGATGGAAACAAAATTGTGTTTTTAGATACTCCGGGCCACGAAGCCTTTACTGCTATGCGTTCTAGAGGAGCACAGGTAACAGATATTGCTATTTTAGTAGTAGCTGCTGACGATGGTGTTATGCCTCAAACCATAGAAGCGATCAATCACGCAAAAGCGGCGGAAGTGCCGATTATTGTAGCTGTAAACAAGATGGATAAGCCAGATGCGAATGATGCGCGTATTAAACAAGAGCTGGCTGACAACGGTCTAATGCCGGATGAATGGGGCGGAGATGCCATAATCGTTCCAGTATCTGCCAAAACAGGTGATGGAATCGATGATCTTTTAGAGATGATCCTGATGGTATCCGATATGGAAGAGTTTAAAGCAAATCCAGATCGTAAAGCAGTAGGAACTATTGTTGAAGCTCAGCTTGACAAAGGAAGAGGACCAACTGCAACGGTATTAGTTGAAAAAGGAACGCTTCGTTTAGGAGATGAAGTTGTATCCGGACAAGCAAGCGGACGAGTTCGTGCTATGTTTGATGATAAAGGCAAAAAAATCAAAAAAGCCGGTCCTTCAATCCCTGTATTAATTTTAGGTCTTTCTGAAGTTCCAGAAGCAGGGGGGAAATTATACGAAGTTGAAGATGAAAAAACCGCTAGAGCTTATGCAGATAGAGTTAGAGATGTCCAAAGAGAAGAAATGATCCACCAAGGAGATAATATATCTCTTGATGATTTATTCTCAAAAATTGAAGAAGGCGCTCTCAAGGACTTGAATATTATTGTAAAAACAGATGTTAAAGGAACTATAGACGCTGTTAGACAATCTTTAAATAAATTAAGCAATGAAGAAGTAAAGGTAAATATCATTCACGGTGCCGTAGGAGGAATTACAGATTCTGACGTAATGCTTGCTACTGCGTCTAAAGCTGTAATTATCGGGTTTAATGTTAGACCTTCTCAGGGTGCTATGGATATGGCAAAACATGAAGGGGTCGATATTAGAACGTACCGAGTTATTTACGATGCAATTGAAGATGTTAAAAACGCTATTCAAGGTATGCTTGATCCTAAATTTGAAGAGGAAGTTTTAGGCCGTGCTACTGTTAGACAAGTATTCAAAGTACCTCATATTGGAAACGTCGCTGGTGTGTACGTTACAAATGGAAAATTAACAAGACAATCTACCATTCGATTAATACGGGATAATGTAGTTGTATTTGAAGGAGATGTATCTTCCATGAAGCGTTTCAAAGATGATGCAAAAGAACTTCTTACCGGCTATGAAGGCGGTGTTGGTTTAGAAAATTACAACGACATCAAAGAAGGCGATGAAATGGAAGCTTATATCATGAGTGAAGTAAAAAGATAGAGGTTAATATGAATAATAAAAGAGTTCATAGAATATCAGCTGAAATAAAAAAAATTATATCCACAAGTTTGTATAATGACGTAAAGGATCCAAGAATTGATACGATAAACACAGGTATTACGGAAGTCCACGTTACAAATGACCTAAGTTTTGCAACTGTATACATCTCAGTTATAGGAGATGAAGCAAAAAAAGAAGAGACTCTTGAAGGTTTTAGACAAGCTTCCGGATTCTTCAAAAAAGAAATTGCCAAAGCTGTACAGCTTCGCCAAATACCGAAATTAGTCTTTAAATTAGATGAATCTACCGAAAGAGGTATCCATATCAACAATTTGATTGAAGAAATTCACGATAAGGATCATAAAAATGAATAATATTTTCAATGAGATTGAAAATGAAGTCGAGAAAGCAGATAAAATTCTGCTTTCTTCTCATCTAAGTCCAGATGGTGATAATTTAGGCTCTCTTATTGGTTTAGGTCTTTCTTTAGAAAAAATGGGAAAAGAAGTTACCCTGCTTCAACTAGATGAGATTCCAAAATACCTAAAATTCCTAAAAGGTTTGGACAAAATGACAGATAAAATTCCAGACAATATTGATCTCTATATCACAGTGGATTGTGCAAACAAAGAACGATTAGGAGATGTTGAAATACTTTTCAACGACCCAACGATTAAAATTATAAATATCGACCATCACAAGAGCAATGAATATTATGGCGATATTAACTTAGTAATAGGCGACTACAGCTCAACATGCGAGATCGTATATGAATTAATAAAACACGGTAAATTTCCGCTTCCCACGTCCTCTATGGATAGTCTTTATACAGGGATCTGTACAGATACAGGACGTTTTTTATATCCAGCAGCTACAGATTCTACATTAAAAGCAGCATCCGAGTTGATAGAATGCGGTGCAGATAAAAGAAGGATCATGTATTACCTTTATGAAAACGAATCGATAGAATCCAAAAGATTGAAAATAGAGATACTTTCGAAATCTGAATTCTATTTTGATAATAAATTAGTACTGTCCTCTGTTACATTG
>JAAZME010000029.1 GCA_012798975.1 Gallicola sp. | reverse complement strand
GTTTATAACAAAGAAGTCATCGCAAAAGATGTGACAGAGAAAGAAATACTGGAAGCCTTAGACAAATATGAAAACGCTAAAATCGTTGTCACAATTATCGGCGGACAAGGCTATGTTTTCGGACGAGGAAACCAGCAGTTAAGTGCGAAGGTTCTAGAAAAGGTCGGAAAAAAGAATATTATTATTATCGCAACAAAACAGAAAATGATGGAACTGTTCTTCCAAGGGCTGTTATTAGATACAGGGGATCAAAGGGTGAACGAACTACTTACAGGCTATTATGAAATCGTAGTAGGATATCTAGAAGTACAGATGGCGAAAGTACAAGGATAGAGCAAAGACAGTTTTTAACAGAGTGTCTAAGGAGACAGTTATGAAAAAGCTTAAATTTGGAGTATTGATCCTAGCTATGCTGCTGCTAGCCGCCTGTCAAGGAGCGCAGCAGACAGATGGAGTAAAGAGCCCTGCACCTCAAGAAAATACAAAGATCAGTGAGGAAACACCAGAAAATACAGAAATCCAAAGAGATCCGGATCGTAAAACGATAGATACAATACAACTATCTATGACTGTAGAAAGTGTAGAGGATACAGAGGAGAAACTTTTAAAGCTGACTGAGGAGCATAATGGAATCCTTGAATCCAGCCAAAAACTTCAGCAGGGGAATTCTTATGAAAATGGGAACTACAGGATAAAGATACCTCGGGATCAAAATGATTCTTTTTATAACGCATTAAAACCTTTTGGAAAGATCACATCCGAAACGAAGGGCAGCGACGACGTTACAGTTCCTCATCAAAATACGGAAATCCGAATGAATAGTCTAAAAGCTCAGCATGAAAGGCTTTTGGAACTTTTAGATCAGGCAGAATCTATGGAAGACATTATCGCCTTAGAAAGCAAGATCAGCGAAAACATAACCCAGCAGGAAGAACTGCAGGCTCGGCTGGATGATTTAAACAGCCAAATCGATTATGTAAGCTATACCTTAAACCTTCGAGAACATATAAGGGAAGCCCCTGAAGTAGAAGGCGGATTTTTCAGCAAAGTAATCCTTGCCCTTCAAAGCACAGGAGTCTGGTTTATAAATGTGCTGCAGTTCTTGGTGATAGCATTGATTTATCTGCTTCCTTATATTTTAGTAGGACTTGTCATTGCGTACCTATATCGAAGATATCGTAAAAAGCATCCAAAGACCTATACTGAACATAAAGGAAACACCTTTGGAAAATGGATGAAAAAGGATTCTTTAGGTACTGAGAAAGAAAAACAGGATCCTCCTGAAGACAAAAAATTGTAAAGAAAATGTATCTTTTTAGAAGAGGTTTTGCCTTATAATAGTAGGGAGGGAGTGATAACATGAGTTTTTCTGAAAATTTAAGAACTATAAGAGAAGAAAGAAATATAAGTACTACGGAACTTGCCAAAGCCATCGGCAAGACCCAGACTGTTATAGAATTTTATGAAAGCGAAGAATATTCTTTAGAATATCCGGACAGAGATACCTTGGAAGCTTTGGGAAAAGCTTTAGGAGTTACGGTAGAAGATTTAATCGAAGGGAAATATATTTCTCCAGACCGCCAGTTTCTGTCCTTGGTGTCAGATCAGACCATTCGAGGATTAATGGACTGGTACAATCTAGAAGAAACAATTATGCCGGAAAAAGAAAAAGGCAACGTGCTGTCTGATTATTACGATCAGGCAAAGGTCGATGTGCTGGTAGCGGTAATCGCTTCTTTAAAAAACCGCCCGGACACCTATAATCTAGACAAATGCTATATATCAAAAGTAGGAGATTATGATTTTCTGCTGCTTCCTGAAGGAGAATATCTAATCTCCGGGAATCTTGTAAAGCTGGCAGGACTGGACAAAGAATCCATCAAAAACCAGATGCTTGTACTGGACGGCGGACTTTACCGAGAAGAGTTAAAACTTTTATTCGATAATATCGTTAATGTAAAAGATTTTCATAAGGAAGTTTTGATGAGCGATGTTATGAAGGATTTAAGAGGGCTGTAGAACCATAAAAAAAAGTGTGTAGTGTGATAGAGGGGAGAGTGGAGTTATCGTTGAAAAACGAAAACGGCATTCATTTTTCTTCATAGGATAGGGACAGAATTATCTTTACGATATTTTAATAAAACACTGATGAAATGTATTAATATCAAGTATGGAAAAATCTTTCCATAGAATAGGAAACTATAGCGATACTATCCATTAAGTCGTTTTAAGTAAAACTATTATCCCTCTTGATCCTGCCGCAGATGAAACTGTGTATATTGAATATATCTTACAAAAAGGGGAAGGGTGCTTCCCTTTTTTTTGTGGGTAGCTATATAGACATAAAAGATATAATGAAAGAAATCGATGCAGCTTAGTAAGGGAAGGGAGAAGAGGAGGTGGAGAGATCTGGATTTTAAATTAAAATTTTGGTTTATGAATGTTTTTATAATGCTGCTTTGTACCGAGATACTTTGTTTTGTGTATAATTTGTTTTTGCAGATGCTCTATACGGAGGTTTTTTCTAGGACGGCGATAGTGGGAGTTATTGTATCGGCAGCAGTTTCGAATATTCACGAATATAAGTCTAAGAAAAGGGGTTATCTTGTTGCCCTTGGCGCTTTATTGTATGCCAGCCTTCTGTTTAGCATTTACTTAACAGAAACAAAACTTACGTTTTTAACTCATTTTCTAACAACTTTTAGCAATGGACTGTTTATGATTCCTATCCTAAGCAGTTTTTCTCAGAGCTATCTTAATAGATATCAAGCATAAAAAAACTGCAGCATTTCGCTGCAGCTTTTTTGATTTTCACAATGTAGCTAAGTCTTATTTCTTTTTGTTTCTAGGTCGCGGAGCGATCCAGCCTGACAACCGAAGGTGGTCGCCTGGCCTCCGCTAGGAGTGCCGCCTAGGTTGCGAAGCAATCCTGCCTAGTTCCCGTATTCTATAGAGATCTCGTAGAATTTGTTTAACAGATGGTCTACTTCGATTTGTTCTTTTTCTTCATTTTTAATATCCATAATCGCCTCGCCTTCATGCATCATTACGAGACGGTTTCCGTAGCGTATGGCATGGCGGAGATTGTGGGTGACCATAATGGCGGTTAAGCCTTTTTCTTTTACGATTTTTTCCGTCAGATCCATAATAACAGCAGCTGTTTTCGGATCGAGAGCTGCTGTATGTTCGTCGAGGATCAGATAGTCTACATCCGTCATGGAGCTCATAAGAAGGGAGATGGCTTGTCTTTGTCCTCCGGAAAGTCTTCCGACAGGAGTCTCCAGCTGATCTTCTAGATGAAGTCCTAGGGGGATCAGCAGGGATTTATAATAATCTATCCTGTCTTTATTGACAGCTCTTGTCAGATTCCAAGATTTTCCTTTGTTTTCTGCCATAGACAGGTTTTCTAAAAGGGTCATGGAAGGGCTGGTTCCAACAGAAGGATCTTGGAAGACTCTTCCGATATTTTCGTAGCGTTTGTATTCGGCAAGCTTCTCGATGGGATTTCCGTCTAAGAGAATCGTTCCCCCTTCGATGGGAATGCTTCCGCAGATAATATTCAAAAGGGAAGTTTTTCCAGAGCCGTTTGATCCTACGATGGAGACAAATTCTCCTTTTTCTACTTGGAAATTAAAATCCTGAAAGAGGATTTTTTCATTTATGGTGTTTTCATTATAGACTTTGCGAATGTTTTTTAACTCAAGCATTTCGCACCTTCTTTCCAAATGGGCTTTCTTGGCTGAAGACTAATACGGCTAAGAATAATACAGCTGTGATCAGCTTCATGGATTGTGCAGACAAACCGATGGCGATGGCAGCAGCCACGATAGCGTTGTAAATGACGGATCCGAATAAAACTTTAGTAGTAGGTTTTAGGAAACCAAATTTTTGGAATAGTTTCATGCCGATAATAACACTGGCAAGTCCGATAACCATACTTCCTGTTCCCATGGAGATTTCGAAAAATCTTTGATGCTGCATAAGGATTCCGCCGGCTAAGGCAACAAGGCCGTTTGCGATAGCAAGACCTATGATTTTTAAAGCTCCAGGATTTTTAGCCATGGTTTTTACAAGGATTTCGTTGTCTCCGCTGGCTTTTAAAAGATAGCCTGATTTTGTCATAAGATAGCCGTCTAATAAAAATTTCATTAGAAAGGCAAAGAATATAATGACGATAATCTTCGTAAAGGGAGCGAAGCTTTCAGGAAGGAAGGTTCTAGTAAAGTTATTGTTGAAAATCGTATCATTGGCAAAAATCGGTACATTTGCCTGTCCTGCAATCCATAAATTTATGGTATAAAGTCCTGTCATTAC
>JAAZME010000353.1 GCA_012798975.1 Gallicola sp. | reverse complement strand
TGGGATTGCTGAAGAAAAAGGCAATGTTGACGATTTTGATAGAAAGTTAACGCCGAAGGGGATAGAAAAGCTAAATAAATATCTCCCTTATTTGGCAGCATATTTAGAGAAAAAAGATCCGGAGATCTGGTCTTCTCCAAAAGTCCGCGCAGATGAAACAGCTCAGCTTTTAAAAGAGAATCTTTTTGAGACTGAAATAATCTACAAAGATTTTATAGCATCAGGGGATTTGGGTAAATTGGATGAAGAGCTTTCTCAAACAGAAGAGAAAACCATTGTTCTTGTGGGGCATGAACCTTTTCTTTCTGCGTGGACAAGGGAAATTACCGGTGAAGAAGTTGTGATAAAGAAAGGCGGGGCCCTAGAGATAGAATACGACCCGGAGGACAGCGGCAATGATATTCTTAACTGGGAATATTCTTTAAAAAACTTTGAAGAAATCATCGCTAGGGAAAAGAAGATTTTAAAAAAGCTGAAAAATCCATCTTTTAAAACCTCATTAGAAAAAGTTTTAAGCCATCAGTTTAATAAAATTCTTGAAAACAGGGAATACTATTTAAGAGATAATAATGACATCGAAAGTATTCATCAGTATAGAGTATCTATCCGAAAATTCCGAGGAATTATTTCTGCACTGAAAAAGCTTCTCGAGAAAGAGGATTATCTAAGAATTCAGCAGAAGTTTAGAGAAATAGGAGGAGAAGCTGGATACTTAAGAGAGTTGGATGTATTAATCGAAGAATACAAACCCTTATCTCAAGAGCAGGAGATCCTATTAACAAAATCTGCCCTTCTTCAGGAATTAAGAAAAGAAAGAAGAAAAGAAAAAGAACGATTAAAAGAAATTTTTATCACCGAAGAATATAGACAAATTTTAGTAGAGGCCTATACAGATCTTATTGTGTGTCTTCCATGGAAGAAAATAGAATCAAAGAAGACATGGGAATACATCCTGCCGATAGCAGATAAGTGGATGAAGCAGATTCTTAAAGCGTTGAAACAGTATGAAGAATTTGAATTCGAATCGACTCACAAGATCCGTTTGAAAGCTAAGAAATACCGCTATGTAGTAAAGGCATTTGAAGATTATCTGCCAGAAGAATATAAAGATAACTATAAAGTTGCTAAGAAATATCAGACACTTTTAGGGGATACCTGCGATTCTATTCGAAATCAGGAAGCGCTAAAAGAAATTATTCAAGAACCGGAAGGGGATTTAGAAAAAGAATTAAATTACTTCCTAGAAAGCGAAACTCAAAGAGGACAGCACTTTAAAGAAAAGCTAGAAAATAAAGAATGGCTGGATATTGGAAAAGAGGAAGAGTAAAAAAGAGTGAAGAGTGATAGAGGGGAGAGGGGAGTTGAGGTAGGAAAGTGGAAGAATGCCACTATCCTTTTTTTTATTAAAATAGAGCAGAAGAAAAGCGAAGCTTTTCATTGGCAGTCGGCTTCGCTTAAACATATCCCGCTAAGGGAACTTATTTTATTTCATCCTTGTAAATAAAAAACTAGGATATTTGAATGCACAAAATCAAACAGCATCCCAGTCCTTTTACTAAGAAGAAAAATGAATATTTCCTTCATTTTTCCTCCACAACTCCACACTTTCACTCTCCACTCTATCACTCTTTATTTTTGAGTTCTTTTGCCATTTCGGCGATGGTTTTTCCTTCGATAGGGTGGCGGAGATCTGGTGCGATTTCGGCTAAGGGATTCAGTACGAAGTCGCGGTTTTTCATATCGCTATGAGGAACGGCGAGTCTTTCTGTTTCGATAATTCGATTGCCGTAAAATATAATATCCAGATCGATAATTCGAGGTCCCCAGTGTTCCATGCGGACTCTTCCCATATCAGCTTCGATTTTTTGAAGGGCATCCAAAAGATTCCATGGATCTAAATCGGTTTGGGCTTCCACTACGGTGTTTAAAAAATCTGCCTGATCTGTTTTCCCATAGGCTTTATTGTGAATAGGGGTAGCGATTTTCGAAATATGGATTCCCGCATCTTCCATTCTTTCCACCGCTTGTTGGATATTTTCTTCTAAGCTGCCCATATTTGTACCGACGGCGATATAGACGATCATTTTAAAGCCTCCATTACTCGAATTGCATTGCAGTTTTCTTTAACATCATGCACCCGAATCATTTCAATCCCCCGCTCTGCAGCCCAGCAGGAAATAGCTATAGTGCCTTCTAAACGATCTTCTGGAGGAGTACCGCCCAAGATTTTTCCGATAAATGTTTTTCGGGATACTGCTAAAAGAATCGGAAGGTCGAAATCATAAAAGGTTTCAAGTTTTTGAATGATTTCTATATTATTGTCGAAGCTTTTTGCAAAGCCGACTCCTGGATCTAAGATCAGTCTTTCCGGATCGTTTCCTTCTTGTATGGCAAAATCGATTTGATCTTTAAAATAATCGTAGACTTCCCCCATAAAATCATCGTAATGGATATCTTTCTGCATCGTTTTCGGATCTTTTTTCATATGCATAATAATAATCGGAGCATCGTATTTTGCACAGATTTTTGCCATATTCGGATCGCCGCGAAGGCCTGTAACATCATTAATAATATCTGCTCCGGCTAAGAGAGCGGCTTCTGCAGTTTCTGAATGATAAGTATCTACTGAGATTAAAATATCCATTTCCTTTTTTATGGCT
>JAAZME010000003.1 GCA_012798975.1 Gallicola sp. | reverse complement strand
TGATAACCCATTGCTACTAGTATAACACAGCTTCATCAAATTGTCGAATTCTTGTCAATATTATTAAAATATACAGTTTTAACCGTTTAAAACATAGCGATAAAACAACTTCCCCTTTATTCTCTTCCTAGCCCTTCTCCCCTTCCAAAACGGCAAAGAACCTCGAGCTTTAAACAGCGAGGTTCTTTGTCGATATGAGGGGTCATATATTCTAATTACTTTTTCTGTCCGTAGCTTTCAAATTTGATCGCCATCTTTGCCATTTCTGCATCATCTAATACAACAGGTTCGCCGATTGCCCTTGCCATATAATAAATTTGAGCACAATACTCTACTTCTTCTATTATATTAAAGGCATTTGCCAAGGAATGTGTCCCTGCCAAGATTCCATGATTTGCTAAAAGTACTGCATTTCGATCGATCATAGCTTCGAAAGCATTCTCTGCAAGTTCTGGACTTCCATAGGTTGCATACTCCGCACAGCGTACATTGGGTCCGGCTACTGCTATCATGTAGTGAGCGGGAGGAAGATCTTCTCTTAATGTAGCAATAACTGTTGCATAGGTAGTATGTGCATGGATAACGGCGGTGATATCATCACGTTTTTCATATTGAATCTTATGCATCACCCATTCGCTGGACGGTTTTTTGTCCCCTTCTACGATGGTTCCGTCTAGTTTCATAATGACAATATCTTCTGGTTTGATTTCGTAAAAATCAATTCCTGTCGGTGTTATAGCCATCAGCTGGGTTTCAGGATCGTACACACTTAGATTTCCTCCTGTCCCTTTTGTTAGACGGCTGTCTACCAACGCTCGTCCATATTGGATGAGTTCTTGCCGAGCTTTATCCATTAACATAGTTATCTCCTTTATACTGTGATTTTATTTTATTCGTATAGCAGTGCTTTCACGTCTTCAGATTCTACATTTGAAGAATCATACCATACAGCACCTGTATCCACATCGGCTACTGGTTCGCCTTTTGCAGCTTTTACAGCTAATTCTACTGCTTTGTAACCGATTTGAATTGGATCTTGTGTTACAGATCCGAATAATTGTCCTTTTTTAACAGCGTCAATTTGTAATGCGCCGGAGTCGAATCCTACTGCTATAACTTTTCCTTCTCCAACTTTTCCGCCCACTGCATTATCTGCATTGATAATAGATTTTGCACCGAACTCGTTTGAGCCGAAGATTCCAACTAGATCTGCTTTGTTTAATAATGTTTGTGCTTGAGTTTGACCGTCTGCATCTGTTACTTTTGCAGGTACTGCTAAATCGATAATGACAACAGCGCCGTTTTCTGCAACACCGTTTGCGAATTTGTCGTTTCCAACGATAGCAAGTTTTTCCCCAACATTTGGAGCAGCCTTTGCTAATTCAGTCATTTTATCGATAAACCCTTTTGTTCTTCCTACTAATGAAGCAGAGTTTACTTCTTGAGATACAACACCGATACGCACTGGCGCTTCTGCTGTAGCTGCTTCAACCTTAGCTTTAATTTCAGGATACATTTTTTCTGCTGCAATCGCTGCTGCTGCTTCGTTGTCTGTAGAAGCAGTTGCTGCTGTTGTACCTTCCGGTGCTCCAGGAACTCCTGAGTCGAATCCTACTACAGGAATATTCGCTGATTTTGCTTGAGCTAATAAATCCAATGAAGCTGTTGTGTCAAGAGCTGCAAAGGCAATTGCATTTGGTTTTTTGTTGATCGCATTTGCAAGCATTTGTACTTGATCTTGAATCGCTGTTTCATTTGGAGGGCCTTGGAAAGTGATCGTTGCGTTTAGATCTTTTGCCGCATTATCCGCTCCTTGGTTAACTGCTTTCCAGAATTGATGCTGGAATCCTTTTGCCAATACTTCTACTACGATAGGTTCTCCCTCAGCCGGCTTTGCTGCATCATCTGCAGGAGCTTCTGTGTTCGTTCCTCCGCCGCATGCCGTTAGAAATAATCCGCATACTAATGCTGCACTTAATAAACCTTTCATTCTTTTTTTCATTTTTTTGCTTAATTGCAATATCAAATGCATAAAAAATTTTAAAAACCTTTATAGACAGCGAATTACTCAATAATCCAGTGTTACCAATGGTTTAAAGCCATTTTCGGCTGGGCGTGTTTCGTCCCTTACCATTTTTCAGGTGAGTTGTTGGTGGTTCTGACCCAAGAGAATAGGTTGGCTGAGTCAAGAGAAGGAGCGAAGCGGCTCTTGACTCAGCTAATCTATTCTTTTACCCTAGGGAGCCAACGAAACACCTTAAGCAGCTTACAAAACTGACAGTTCTTCCTGAAGGCGTTCTGCAGGTGTTGCATAACCCATTATTTTCCTTGGTCTATGGTTAATCGTATCGGTTACTGCCAGTAAATGCGAATAAGACAATGGACGCAGCGTGACTCCCTTTGGGATAAATTCTCTGAGCATGCTGTTATGCCTTTCGTTCGTTCCTTTTTCCCAAGAAGCATACGCATGGGTAAAGAAAACCTGAACATCCGAGGCGATCCCTTCGATAAGGGACAGACTTGAAAACTCAGATCCGTTATCCGTTGTTAGAGACTTGAACTGTTCCAATCCCTGTTTTTTCATTAAATCAAGCACGCCTTTTTGAACCAACGTTGCGCCTTTACCCCAAACTTTTTTAGTGAGGAAGTAACGGGTTTTCCGTTCAACCATAGTGATAATGACAGGCTCGTTTTTTGTTTTCTTGCCTAAGACCAAATCAACTTCCCAATGTCCAAACTCTTCCCTCGATAGCACTTCTGGCGCACGTTCTTCAATACTGCGTCCTAAGTGTTTAGCGTTATGACCCTTCGGCTCCGAAACGGTTTTCTTTCGTGGCCGCATCCGGATCTTCATAGGTAGATCAATGTTTCGGATTGAGAAAACGGCAGCGTTGATCAAAGCATAAACGGTCTTCGTGCAGGGAACGTGTTCCTTAGGATGCGACTTTCTATAAGAATGTACAAAAGTATCCACACTAGGAAGCCGTAGCCCGTTCTTGGGTGCTAGATTTTCTGGTAAGGCCGCAAGAAAAGCCGCAGAATATTTATGATGATCCCGAGCATGCGAGTTCTCGCGATTTTCTTTATAGACCCGTGCGCCTGAGGCGGCAATATACTGCTCGTAATAATTGTGCTGATAGTCAAGCTGGCGCGTTCTGCCGCGTTTCAGTTCACGAGAAACAGTCGGTTGGCTGACCCCCAATTCACGCGCCATTTCGGCTTGTTTATAGGTGCCACTTTTTGCCATCTGTTCCAGCTTTCCGCGTTGGATGTCAGTAAGGTGTTTGAAGGTGCGATTTTCTGTGATACAATTGTTTTCAGTCATGTAGATACCCCTTTTATACTTATGGTTTGATCGCTTTTAAGTATATCGTATCTACATGATTTTTTTGTTTATTTCCTTATGCATTTCATTTTACAACTTATCATTTTATTCATCAAAGATATTCAAAGAAAAGATATAAGTTTTTTCTATTAGCTGGCTCTTTTTTAGTAGTATTTTTCAGCACATTATTAAAAGAACAGATATCCTATTTTTTTGCTTTAGAACTATTCTCAGAGGGAATTAGAGGAGACTATAAGTCATCCAGCGATTTAGTATTGAGAGAGCTTTATCTGTATTCTCCTTACTTATACTGTTTGTTCTACTCTTTGATTCAAAGTTTAATATTTGGGCTCTATTCGGTTTTTTCTGTGATACTGAGTTTCTATGTAAAGAATTTCTTTGTCATTGCTACTTCTTCTTTGCTGTACCATTTATTAAGCGATATTATTTTTTTAAATTCTCCATTTTATCCTATAGGCAGTATGATTTTTGCAAAAGGTTATAATTCCTTTTATGGCAAGTATGCAACGATGTCTTCTATTTGGATAAGTATAGGTATATATATTGTGTTTATAGTAACGGTAGCAAAGTTTATGTATTTTAAGGATCGATCGAATGAGTAGGTATATGAATAAGCTGTGTTTAAGAAAATTTCAGGGACCATTAAAGATTTATAGTATGCTGGTTTTCTTAACCTGCGTTATGAATTTTAAGAATGCTTCATTTAAACTTTTAGATTTTATTTACCTAGTTCATAGCGATAATATATATATTTACCTTTATTTCATTTATTTGATTTTTACGGCAAACAGACTGAGCTTTGAAGAAACTGAATTAATACGATTTAAAAGAGTTCTATATTATCAGAAGCAGAGTCTAGCAGGGGCTTTTATGTATTCTATGTTTTCCATTCTATTTGGGATAGTGATACAGATTTTGTTTTATGTTTCTATAAAAATAGCAAGGTCTGAAATAAATCTTATAAGTAATTCTATCCCCTATGTAAATACTGTGGATATTTTTTTAATTATACTTTTTCTAATATCGGGGAGCAGTTTCCTTTTATTTTTCTTGATGAATGTTAGACAAAGAATGGAATATAGAGGATTCTTATTCTACTCCGTTTTTCTTATAGTCTTAAACTTGTCGAGAGTTACAATGGTTAATCCCTTTAGAGGAATACCATTATTAGAAATGATTTGGTTTATATTTCCTGTCTATCATTATTGTCTAAATCTAGTGTTGATTGATTTGGATAGCGGAAAATACGGGGTTATCATATTAATTCTTCAGAGTTGTGCTGTTACCTATACTTTTATAAAGAGCAGAAAAGCAGGGGTGAAGATATGGGGTAAATAAGAATTTCAGTTTAGAATTTTTAAAACTAGATAAGAAACTCAAAATACTGATTGTTATTATATATCTTATAACACAATTTACGATGGTTCATTTTTATAATAGTGGTAATTTATATGATGTTTATCAGGGGTATGGTGTTAAGGGATTTCAAATAGGAATTTTTACATTGTTTTTAATTCGAAATATGACAACAATATATATATTATCTATTATTATAGACAAAATGAGTCAGAGCACGATGGATATGATTATAGTCCGCTTTCAAAAATACAAGAAGTGGATCGAATACTTAGAAACTGAACTATTGCGTATCTGTTTCTTTCCGATTATTATATGGATGTTTACTGCTTTATTGACGATGTTGTGTTTAAACAGTCATCGTTTAGTAGAAGTAGTGCTGAATTCAATACTGATCTTAAACATTTTATTTTTAATGGAAATATTATTTTTGATCTACTTTTATCTAACGGTTTTTGTAATATCTAAAAGTGCTACTATTAGTTTCATTATAGTTTTTATGTCGCATTTTATTGTAACTATAGAAAATAGCGGGATCATCTATCTTCCTATTGGAATATCCTCCTATTATCGTACAGTAGATTTTTTTTCAGATATAACAGGGTCAATAAGTGCAATTATTTGTTTTATTGCAATACTAATTTTTCGGAGACTGTTTTTAACAAAAGGAAGGAGGTTATTCGTTGAAAAATAATATGATCTGTTTGGCGGGAGTTTCTAAAAAGTTTAAAGAGAAAATAATTTTTGAAGGATTAAATTTAGAAGTTGCAAAGGGAGAATGTATAGGAATTGTTGGAGAAAATGGAGCTGGAAAATCTGTATTGTTCAAAATGATAACAGGACTGATGAGGATGGATAAAGGAGAAATCCTTATTGACGGCGAGCTTCTTGGAGAGAAATTTGATTTTTCAGAAAAAATTGGAGCAGTTATTAACTATCCTGGTTTTTTCGACTATTACTCTGGTTATGATAACCTCAAGTATCTTTCTCTAATACAAAACAAAATTAAGGATAAAGAAATAATTTATGCGATGGAGATGGTAGGATTAGACCCCCAGCTGAAAACAAAAGTAGGAAAATATTCCCTCGGAATGAGACAGAAGCTGGGAATTGCACAAGCTATAATGGAAATGCAGGAAATACTAATCTTAGATGAACCTTTTAACGCTATAGATTATAAATCCCAAAAAGAGATCGAAGAATTCTTGCTTCAAGAAAAAGCAAAGGGAAGAACGATATTATTAACTAGCCATAATCAGGAAATATTAGATAGAATTAGTGATAAACTATATATTATTTCTGAGTATAAACT
>JAAZME010000042.1 GCA_012798975.1 Gallicola sp. | reverse complement strand
TTTTCGTTCACAGTATGAATCGCTTCTTTTAAAGATTCTTCTGTGATCTTATTGCCTGTAATTTCTTCCAGCTTTTCTTTATATCCGTAAAGCTCGTCTTTCCAGTGAAGAAAATCTCTTTCTCTTTTCATTTGGGGAATGTCCATTACGTAAACAGGAGCGTCTTCTGCTAAAATTTCCCATGCTTTTTTCTTTCCGTCGCAGGTGTTTTCGCAGACGAAAAGATCGGCAATTCTAGAATAAGGACAGGTTCTTCCAAAACGGGCTCCGATAGAAGCTTTGATTAAAGGGCAGGTTGTTGTAGGAAGATGCTTTTCCCCTTCCGGTACCCAGAACTGGGATCCGGAGCAGAGTCCTGTGGGGATGGCTCCTGCAGCAAGGACTAATTCATCGGGTACGTGAATACAAAAAGATCCAACTACTTTTTTTCCTTCCTTTTGTGCTTCTATAAGTTCTGCAGGACGAAGACCGTGAATATCCGCTACGATCATATTAAAATAGTCCATTCCTTCCGGACGGTTTTCCTGGGAAAGATACACGTCTCCATAAGCTTGAGGCAGTGCCTCGCATAATAAATCATGGGTTTCTACATCCATTCCAAGTTCGGTCCACATTTGTTTGTTGTCTGTCATAATTTCCTCCTAGTATGTAATAGTATTCTGATCGGCATAAGGACAATCCCTAAAGCCGTGAACGATAAAATGATCTACAGGCCGGTAGTATCTGGCGATATCTTCTGTTAAAGCAGCTTCTCTCTCGAAGACCGTTGGTGTACAGGGGGTACAGGAGAGACTGTCGTCTAAGAATTCATCTTCTTCTAATGGAAAATCCTCTATAATTCCGCCGAGAGGTGCTGAATATACAGATTTTTTATCTGTGTTATTTCCTTGTACAGGAAGAGATTCGATAAAATTTTTTCTTACTTCTAAATCAAAGATATACTGTGTTTCATAGCAGACCTTGCTGTATTCTTTCCCTGTAAGAGAGCTGTTTTTTAATTCTAGAAGAAGGCTGTCGATTTCCAAAAGCAGCTCAAAAGATTTTTCCACAAGGGAATAATCGATTGTTTTCTTTGTAAACTCCTCTAAAAATCGGATTAATTTTTCCTGCTCTTCAACAGCTTCCTCCATATTTTTATCCTTTATAGAATAGATATAGACTTGTTTTTTTAAAGGAAGAGAGTTTAAAAGTTCTACTCTTTTTGGGCAGAGATCATCGGTGATAAAAAAAGACGAAGAGTGGATAAAGGGACAGCGGTCTGTTAAAGCATAGCCTTCCGTAGAGCGCAGTGCATCGCAGTAGCCTGTGCTTGGGCTTTCCTCTATAAGATCCTTATGGATGCCGTAAAGGGAAACCGGTGTAATTCCAAATCCATAGAGGATAGGAAGAGGGATTCTTCCAAAGGTTCCGCCGATAATTTCTCCGGACATTTTTTTGTGGATAGCTGTTACATAAGCTTCTTCCCTAAAATTAAGTATCATGATTTTTTCTTCCTTCCTAGAAGTGCTGCGCCGATGGCTCCTGCGAAACGACCGTCAGGATGGGAAGAGACATTGCCTCCTAAGGCTTTTCCAAGCTCTTCCATCATATACGGGGTATCGCAGAAACCTCCCGTTAAAAAGTATTCTGTATTATTGCCGGATGATTTTTTCTCTTGGGAGCTGACTTTTTGCACGATCGAGAGAATTACGCCGTTGGCAATGTCTTCTTTCGGAGAGCCCTTTCCCATGAGAGAAATGACTTCCGATTCGGCAAAGACTGTGCACATGGAACTGATGGTAATGGGATTTCCCTTTTCAGCCAATTCAAAAATTTCACCGATAGTGACACCTAGACGGTTCGCCATGATTTCTAAAAACTTGCCAGTGCCGGCGGAGCATTTATCATACATTATAAAATCCATTACCATTCCGTCTTGAAGATAGATAATCTTTGTATCCTGTCCTCCGATGTCGATGACCGTTGCATCTTCTGGATGAAGAAACAGGGCGCCTTTTCCGTGGCAGGTGATCTCTGTAATCTGCTTATCTGCATAAGGAACAGAAATTCTTCCATAGCCGGTGGAGATAATTACAGAATTTTCCGGGGTCACTCCCTCTGTTCCCAGCCATTCCAGAACCTTCTCCGAAGTTTCCCTGCTGTTCCATCCAGATGGAATCATTAATTTATGTAAAATATTTTCTTTTTTCTCGTCAAAAACAACCACCTTCGTGGCTGTCGAACCAATATCGATTCCTGTATAGTACATAATGCCTCCTTAACGGTAAAATAGGTTTATATTCACATTTATTCTAATCTTTAGAGACGGAGAAATCAAGTTGCAAAAGTGTACACAACCATCTGTTTTTAGGGATTATCCTCTAGGATGGAATGTGAAAGTTGGACTTATGTCAATAAAGTAGACACGTAAAGTGAGAGATTTTTTTATGCAGCATGAGCTTCGCTTGGTGTTAGATAATCAATGCTGCTATGAATCCTTTTACGGTTGTACCAAGATTCGATATATT
>JAAZME010000104.1 GCA_012798975.1 Gallicola sp. | reverse complement strand
CGGATCTAGGACTTCAAGGAGTGCAGATGCCGGATCTCCTCGGAAATCAGAAGCCAATTTATCAATTTCATCCAATAGAAAGACAGGATTATTCACCTTTACTTTTTCTAAAAGTGTGATAATTCTACCAGGCATTGCTCCGATATAGGTTCGCCTATGGCCTCGTATCTCAGCTTCGTCCCGAACCCCCCCTAACCGCATGCTGATGAATTTGCGGTTTAAGGAATGAGCTATCGATTTCGAAATAGACGTCTTTCCAACTCCAGGCGGTCCTACTAAGCAGATGATCGGCCCTTTTAGATTGCCTTTCATCTTCTTTACAGCGATAAACTCTACGATTCTCTGCTTTACATCTTCTAAACCGTAGTGTTCTTTTTCTAAAGTCTTTCGTACAAATTTTATATCAGTATCATCATCTGTTTTATTTCCCCATGGAAGATCCATAACATGATCTAAAAAGTTTCGTACAACTGAAACTTCCGGCGAGCCCGGCGACATAGAACGAAGTCTCTTTACTTCTTTTTCCACATATTCTCTAGAATCCTCATCCAGCTCTAGTTCATCGAGTTTAGCCATATAGTCGTCGATATATTGATCCGTATCTTCCGTATCTCCTAATTCATCCCGAATAACATTAATCTGTTCCCGAAGGAAATATTCCTTCTGAGACTGATTCATTTTTTGAGTTACTTTTTGATTGATATTATTTTCGATGTGAAGAAATTCTATCTCTCTCTTCATAATACTGTGAAGAGACAGCATTCTGTCATAAACATCAAAAGCAGACAATAATTGGAAATATTCTTCATTCTTTAAATTAAGATAAGACGTCAGCACATCCGATAAACGGCTGGGATCTTCAATATCCACAACAGCCATAAGCATTTCTGTCGATAAATTCGAATTCAAACTTAGATATTCTCTAGCATCATTCATTAATAATCGTACAGCAGCTGTGACTTCTGTATTCATCTCTATATCTTCAGGGGAGTATTCATACACATCAATCTTAGCTTCATAAAACTCGGAATTGTCTTCAAAAGAATCGATAACTCCTCTATATAAACCTTCTACAAGAACTCTAGTATTTCCGTTTGGTAGTTTTAAAGTTTGTTTTATTTCTGCTACTGTACCTATATGATAAAAATCCGAAGGCAATGGATCTTCTACGCGCAGATCTTTTTGACTTGCTAAAAACACTTTGCTGTCATTCATCAATGCTTCATCCATCGCCTTGGATGAAATTTCTCTTCCAATATCAAAATGCAGAACATTATGGGGAAAAATCCATAATCCTCTTATGGGAATTATCGGCAATACCTCTTCAGTAATATTGTAATCAATCGTTGCCATAAAATCCCTCCTTTTCTTTATGATGAAAATAGCTCACTAAAAGTGAGCTATCTGCTATTTTTCTTTTAATTTTAATTCCGGCTCAGCACCTTCTGCAACAGATTCTTCGGTTATGATAACTGTTTCGACATCGTCACGGGAAGGAATCTCGAACATAATATCCATTAAAATATTTTCTATAATGGAACGAAGTCCTCTAGCTCCAGTTTTTCGTTCATATGCTCTTTTTGCAATAGCTCGAAGCGCTTCTTCTGTAAATTCTAAATTCACATCATCCATTCTGAAAAGCTCTTGATACTGCTTGACTATGGCATTTTTCGGCTCTAATAATATTCTTACTAGAGAATCCTCGTCCAACTCTTCTAACGAAACAATAACGGGTATTCTGCCGACAAATTCTGGAATTAATCCAAATTTGATAAGGTCTTCAGGCTGCACTTCTCTGATAAGCTGGTCGAAAGTTTTTTCATTTCTCTGAGAAATATCTGCTCCAAATCCAATGAATTTTGTTTCTTTTCTTTCGCTGATAATTTTATCCAGTCCGTCAAAAGCTCCGCCCACTATAAATAAAATATTCGTCGTATCTACTTGAATATATTCCTGATGAGGATGCTTTCT
>JAAZME010000364.1 GCA_012798975.1 Gallicola sp. | reverse complement strand
TCTACTATCGTTTTCGAAAGGATCCGAGAAAAGTTATACAAGAATCTTCCATGTCGGAAAGACAGCGAGACGAATTTTTAAAAGAATTCACAACAGAATCGAGTATTATAGCCTTTGCCGTTTTAGGGGGAGTGTTTTCCGAAGGGATTGATCTGATTGGCGAACGGTTAAATGCAGCGGCAATTGTTTCTGTAGGTCTTCCAGGAGTGGGGCTTGATACGAAACTGATACGAGATTATTTTCAAGAAAAAGAAGGGAAGGGCTTTGAATATGCCTTCCTTTATCCTGGAATGAATAAAGTGTTTCAGGCTGCAGGAAGAGTGATTCGAACGCCTGAGGATAAAGGATCTGTCCTTTTAATAGACGATCGTTTCTTAACAGCCCAGTACAGAAAGCTCTTTCCCCTTCATTGGAATACAATAAAAAGAATAAATAATATTCATGAAATTGAGAAACTGGATATAGAAAGGACATAACTACATTGAGAAGAAAAAAAGAAGTTATCGGAATCATAGAGGGGACAGACTTCCCGAACAAATCCTATTTTACGGAGGAAGATAAAAAATACTTTTTCAAAGGCGGCATCAAAGGACAAAAAGTCCGAGTTCTTACCCAAAGAAAACGAAAAGAAGGGATACAGTCCAAGTTTCTGGAATTGTTGGAAAACTCTACCTTGGAAACAGAGACACCTTGTCCTGCCTTTGGAGTCTGCGGAGGCTGTACTTATCAGACGTTAGAATACAAAACAGAATCGGATATAAAAAAAGAGATGATGAAAAAACTCTATGAGAACTTATACACAGAAGAACTTTATTTTCATCCCTTAGAAAAAATCAGCGCTTATCGAAATAAAATGGAGTACAGCTTCGGGGATCAGTATAAGGGGGGACCTTTGACCTTAGGGCTTCATTCAAAAGGAAGATTTTACGAGATCTGTGATACAACAGGATGCAATATTGTAGAAGAAGATTTCGAAAAGGTACGAAAAGCGGTCGAGGAATATTTTAGAGAAGGTGGTTTTTCTTATTACAGAAAGCAGACACATCAGGGACTTCTTCGCCATTTAGTAGTAAGATACGCCTTTCACAGCAAAGAAATCCTCGTAAACCTTGTAACCAGCAGCCAAGTGGAGTGGAATAAGGAAGAGTTTGTAGAAATATTGAAAGCTCTTCCAGTAAATGGAAAGATTCATTCCATCTACCATACAACAAACGACTCCTTAGCAGATGCTGTAATACCGGAAAAACTGGATTTATTATACGGAGAAGAATTTATCAATGAAGAGCTTCTAGGTCTTAAATTCCAAATCACTCCATTTTCATTCTTCCAGCCGAACCCTTCTATGGCAGAAAAGTTATACGAAAGAGCCTTGGAGCTGGCGGGGGATTTAGAAAACAAAAAAGTCTACGACCTTTATTCCGGTACAGGAACCATCAGCCAAGTCTTTGCAAAAAAAGCAGACAAAGTATATGGTATTGAAATCATAGAAGAAGCTGTAGAATCCGCAAAAGGTACAGCGTTAAGAAACGGTTTAGAAAATGTTGAATTTATTTGCGGCGATGTATTAGAAAAGATTGAAGATCTTGAAAACAAAGTAGATGTCTTAGTTCTAGATCCTCCAAGAGATGGAATACATCCAAAAGCCATAGATCCGATCCTAGACACAAAACCAGAAACCATTGTCTATATCTCCTGCAACCCAAAAACACAAGCCAGAGATCTGAGGTTGATTTTAGAGAAGGGATATAAGCTTGAGAAGCTGGAGTTCTTCGACCAGTTTCCAAGGACAGTTCACGTGGAGAGTTTGGTATTGCTGTCAAAAGGAAGAGTCTAGATTTATTTTATATTTAATTATTTACTAATAGATAACTTTTGGTTATAATTTGTATAAGAAAGAATATTAGGATTTAAAGAAAATGATAGGAGGTCAAAATGGTAGGTAAAAAAGATAAGAACAGGCACGATTTTATAAAAGCACCTTTAACACCAAATGGATCTGAGAAGGTTGATCCTGTTAATGATAATGACAAGATTAAAGACCTAGAGAAAAACAAGGTTGATAACAAGGGTAAAGCTTTTACTACGAACAAGGGTCTTAAGATGGCTGAAGATGAGTTTACACTTAAGGCTGGCCGTAGAGGACCTAGTCTTCTTGAAGATTTTCATTTTAGGGAAAAAATTATGCACTTTGA
>JAAZME010000059.1 GCA_012798975.1 Gallicola sp. | reverse complement strand
TAACTTCTTGAATAGTATCCAAATATTCTTTATTTTTTTCGAAAAATATAGGATACATTGTATCTAATAATCGCTGAAATCGATCTTGTTTAACGTCATCGGGAATTTGATTTTTCATTTCTGCAGCTCTCGTACCTGGACGTATGCTGTATAAAAAGGTAAATCCTTGTTCATATTCTACTTCTTTTACTAAATCTAAAGTGTCTTGAAAATCTTCTTCTGTTTCGCCTGGAAAACCTACTATAATATCTGTAGATAAACTAATACCGGGTATACGATCTTTTAGTTTCTTAATGAGTTTCAAGTAGTCTTCTCTAGTATATTTTCGGTTCATTGCTTTTAGCACTGCATTGCTTCCAGATTGAAATGGAAGATGGAGGTTTTCACACACTTTATCCAATGTTGCCATTTTTTCTATTAGTTCATCAGATAAATCTTTAGGGTGGCTTGTTAAGAATCGAATTCGTTCAATACCTTCAATTTTATTTATCTCTTCTAATAACTCAGGAAAGCTGACAGTAGAGTCTTTATCTTTGCCGTAACTATTTACATTTTGACCTAAAAGAGTTATTTCCTTATAGCCTTCTTTAGCCATAAATTGCACTTCTTTAATAATACTTTCAGGGGATCTGCTTTCTTCTCTGCCTCTAGCATAAGGTACAATACAATAACTGCAGAAATTATTGCACCCTGTCATAATATTTACATAACCGATACTTGGATGGGATCGGATCATGTCGAACTGATCGTCTATAGAATCCGTTCTGCTAATATCCATTGCAGTTTTCCCTGTTCTTTTATGTGTATCCATCAGCTCTGGGAGAGAATTTATATTTGATGTACCGAAAATAATATCTACTTGAGGATGTTTCTTCAAAATTACATCCCTCGCCTCACCAGTCTGCATCATGCACCCGCATATTGCCAATAAAGCATCCGGTTGTTCTCTTTTCCATTTCTTTAATGCTCCGATTTGTCCGTAGACCTTTAATTCTGCATTTTCACGTACTAAACAAGTATTGAAAAAAATAAAATCGCTATTATCATAATTATCTGTTTGTGTATATCCCATATTTTCTAAAATAGCAGCTATTCTTTCAGAATCATGTTCATTCATCTGACAGCCAAAAGTTGCTATCGTATATTTTTTATTATTTATCGTTTCCATATTCACTCCATTTATATTTTAACCAACTCTGTCTATTTTATCATATATTTGTAGAACACTAATCTTCCACCAAAAAAGCACCTGTTTAAAGGTGCTTTTGAACTATTTATTCAATAAATCAAGCTGCACTAGAATTTCTTTAGCGGTTTCTTCGATTGTAAAATCAGAAACATCTATAATATCGCATCCTATTTTATTCATTATATCAATAGCATAATCAAGTTCTTCATGAATGCGATTGTCATTCGCATATTCTACATCACCTGATAAACCCATCATCTTTAACTTTTCAATTCTAATCGCATTTAATTTGTCGGGATTAATAATCAAACCTACGATTTTTTTAGGATCGATTTTAAAAAGTTCTTCTGGTGCTTCTATCTCTGGGATTAAAGGGATATTACATACTTTAAAGTTCTTAAAAGCAAGATTTAGCGAAACAGGTGTTTTTGAAGTCCGGGATACACCTATAATAACTATATCAGCTTTTGGTATTCCCCTAGGATCCTTGCCATCATCATATTTAACAGTAAATTCAACACATTCGATTTTATGAAAATAATCTTCCGAAAGCTGTCTTCTCAACCCAATTTCCCTTTTAGGTTCCTGCTTTAAAAAGTCCGCAGTTATCTGAAGAGGATCTGCTAAGAGATCTACAAGTTTGTAATGATTTTCTTCTACTTTTTCTTTAAGATGATTGATCAGCTCTTCTTCAATTAAAGTTGAAAAAACCAAGACCTCTTCACCTGTATTTGTGAACAATTCATCTATTTTTTCTGTACTATTGACTTTATTGCTTCGAATGATATTTGTCTCTTGAATGTCAAAATGTACAAGTATTGCCTTCATAATATGTTCTGCTGTCTCTCCCGTAGAATCGGAAATCAGTATAATCTGTTTTTCTTTCAAAAAAGCCCTCCTAATCTGGGATAAATACTGCATCTATATCATAGATCGAACGTATCATCCGGTTTAGCGGTATTATAATATTATCATAACTTTCATTATGATCAATTTCTTTTGACAATATCATTTTAATAGTCGTTTCGTTTTTTTTCCTGAATTCTTCAACGGATTGGAAAAAATCATTATATTGTTTTTTTTCATACAATTCTTGCCATTCTATAATTTCTGCAGTAAATTCATAATCTTTGTCTGTATTTAAATATTCCTTTTCGTAATCATTTAAAAGAATAATAAATCGTAAAAAATCATTGTCTGAACTTTCTGTAATAGCAGTCATAGCTTTTACTCGATTATAAATATCATAGAGATCAAAGTCTGCATCTTCCATAATACCATCAATGATATAAAATTTATGTCCTTTGCGAATCAGATTATCTTTGAAATTAATTTTGATAATATTAATCAACGGCTGCATTAATTTTTTATGATTTATTGGCACATCAGAATGTTTTAATAATGTAAACAATCCGTCCAAAATTGTCTTTTCAATATTCAATGTCCATTTTGAACCGAGGACAATATCAATAATTCCCAATGCATTTGCCCGTACCAACAACGGGTCTAATTCTTGAGTCTGTTCTCTCATAACATATAGTGTTATTATTTCATCTAATTTATCAACGAATGCGACTATTTTTGCAGATGTGGTAGCGGGAAGTTCTTCATCAGAAAAAGACGGCTGATAATGCTCGCATATGCCTTTAGCGATAATCTCCCTCTCCCCTTGTTCTGCTGCATAGATCATACCTATAGTTCCCCTTAGAATGGGAATCTCTCGTACAACCTTCGTTCCTAAATCTGCTTTTGACAGCAGTGCCAACCGTTCAGTATTTGCTATTGTCTCTTTTCCTACACCAAGTTCTTCAGCAATTATTTTTGAGTAGGTTTCTAGTCTTTTTGTTTTATCTTTATAATTTCCAAAATTTAAATATTCTATATTTTCCAATTCATCGACATATGTTTCTAAGGGTCTATCTAAATCTTCTAATAATAGAGTTCTTACTTCTTCCAGTCGAGTATTTATTTTATTTGTATACTGATCTATATTAACATTGTTTTCATATTCTGCTATAGCTACAAAGTAATCAGAACAGGCGTTATTGTCATCAATAACAGAGATTACTTGGAATTCATTTCTTCAAATCGTCTGAATAATTTCATC
>JAAZME010000285.1 GCA_012798975.1 Gallicola sp. | reverse complement strand
TGCCGGGGTGGCGGAACTGGCAGACGCACAGGACTTAAAATCCTGCGATCCTTAAAGATCGTACCGGTTCGATTCCGGTCCTCGGCACCAGTCTTTAGGCAAATCGTCTTCGGAAGGTTTGCCTATACTATTTTAGCGGCGCGGGATGGAGCAGTTCGGTAGCTCGTCGGGCTCATAACCCGGAGGTCGTCGGTTCAAATCCGGCTCCCGCAACCATAAACAGCTTAGGCTGTTTTTTTTGTTGTTTAAATATGTGTGAATAATAGGGGAATAAATAGAATAAAAATTATATAGCGGAGAATAAGAGGGTATTAATTTAAATAGTATCAATTATTCTGTATAATAGACAGTCTTATATCGATTTTATAATAAGGGTTAACAAAGCTGCGGATTATTTCAACATTCATATTGTATCATTTTCCATAATGAAAGAAGCAGAATGCAACTTTTATGTTTTAAAAAATTGTCAGACAGAAACGTTTCTATAGATCTAACTGTTAGGATACTATTAGTAAATCTGGTGCTGATAAAGTTAAAAATCAATCGGTATATACAAAGAATTCTATCTTTTTATACTGAAGACGAAAAATAAAAAAACCTCTATTACTGATGAGCTTTAAGCGTTCAGTAAAGAGGTTTCAAATTTTGGCTTTAAAATGAAAAAACAGGCAAAAGAGATGTTCAGATACTCTTTAATTGGATTCCTGAGAAATTATAGTTAAAATAATGGGATAAACGCCCATTATAAATTTGATAATTATAGTAGTTGTCAATGAGATGTACTGCCACCGGGATTGCTTCATTAAATCGTTTCGATAGAACTTCATTGCTTATAGATGCTCTTTTATCGGGCATATGCGTAAGTACTTGACCTTTAAATTTGTTATATAATCCAAGTCTTTTCATGGTGAAGAAAATAAGCTTTTCTTTATTTCTTCTAGGGGAGTGCAGCAGCTTTTTGTATTTATAAAAATCTTGTATAGATTTCTTAACGAGAGAAGTGTCTCCGTTATCATAATCTGAAAATATTGGACTGATTTTCTCAGAAATGGTTATATCATTTGGAATTAGTTTATAAGTTTCAACCTCATAAGGAATACGTCTTTTTTGGATCATATAATAACGGTCTAGTTCAGTTTCTATTTCCATATGAGACAACTGCAGCTCAACTTCAAGATTATTAACATAGGGATGTACCATAATATCTAATGCAAAGTGGCATAAAAACCCAAACAGATAAGCAAGCTGCTCTTCAGAGGGATCTTTCAGGCTCTTTTTACTGCGATTGATGAAGTTTTCAAATGTTGATTGATGAATTTCGGAACCGATCTTTGAACCTTTATTCGTATAAGGTTTGTAAAAATAAAAGAAGTCGGGTCCTTGTTGTCCTAATATATAATAATCAATATGTTTTTCGATAATATTTCTAAATTTGCTGGGAAGCTTCTTCAAAACTTCTTGACCGAATATAAAGTGTGTATAGATGCTGGCCATAATATTTCTCCTTTCTTGTAACTACTATTATTATAGACTATTTTATGGATAAATTTTGATGAGAAATCATGTTTAGAGATTTCGATTAGATTGTAATGTTTTCGTTGACTTATTTTTTTGGCTGAATTCTCGGGTTTATTATCTCTATGTTAAATTCAAGAAAATAGTTGACAAAGAAAAGAAATCATTGTATTATAAATAAGCAGTCAAGTGAAGGACAGCAAAAACAAGTAGCTTTAAAAAACTTTAAAAAAAAGCTTGACAACATTCATTACCTGTTATATACTTAAAAGGTAGTCGTCAAGAACGAGGCCCTATGGTCAAGCGGTTAAGACATCGCCCTTTCACGGCGGTATCCCGGGTTCGAATCCCGGTAGGGTCACCAT
>JAAZME010000119.1 GCA_012798975.1 Gallicola sp. | reverse complement strand
ATAAAAGGCAATTCTATCTCTATGGTGGAGTATGGATGTATTACAACTTCATCAAAATCCAGATTACCGGATCGACTTTTTTTTATAATGAATGAAATGACAGATATTATCAACGAATTTAAACCAGACGAGATGGCGATAGAGGAACTGTTTTTTAATAAAAATACGAAAACTGCCATTACAGTTGCGGAGGCTAGAGGTGTTGAGATTCTAGCCGCAAAACAATCAGGGCTTGAGATTTATGAATATACACCGCTTCAGATTAAACAGGCGGTTGTAGGATACGGCAGAGCTGAGAAACAGCAGGTTCAGGAGATGGTTAAAATACTCTTGAATTTGTCTGAAAGACCGAAGCCCGATGATGCTGCGGATGCGTTGGCAGTTGCTATATGCCACAGTTTAAGTCATAAATTCAAAGATCTTTATAAAATCTAATGGAGGATATTATTGATAGATTATATTTACGGGGAAGTTGCGGGAATATACGAAAACTATATCGTATTGGAAAATCAAGGATTAGGTTATCGCATATTTACTTCAAACACGACAAAGGACCGTCTTTTAGTCGGCGAGACGAGCAAGATCCACACTGAAATGATTGTTAGAGAAGATAGTTTATCATTATATGGTTTTGATACTATGGAGGAAATGGAGATGTTTCGTCTATTAATTACAGTAACCTCTATCGGTCCAAAAAATGCACTAGGCATACTTTCGTCTATGCATACAGAAATTATCAAGTACTGTATTGTAGAAAATGATATTGATAAATTAACTGAAGCTCCGGGTGTTGGAAAGAAAACAGCAGGTCGAATCGTTTTGGAATTAAAAGATAAAATAAAATCTTATGATATCGAAGAAGATGCAGGGATGCCGATAAAAAATGATGATTGCGAATTTGCATTAGACGCATTAGTAAATCTTGGATATCAAAGAAATGAAGTAGTGAAATTCCTACAGAAAGAAGCGATACAGGATCTTCCGATAGACCAGATGATTAAGGAAGCGATGAAGGGCTTAGAACATAAGGAGTGATTTCTATGTTAGATGAAAATAATAGAGTAGTCGGACAAGCCTTTAATCAAGAAGACGAGGAAACTGAATATACTCTTCGTCCAAAATGGATGAATGAATATATCGGTCAGGATAAAGCAAAAAAGAATCTTGAGCTTTTTATTAAGGCTGCGAAACAAAGAGGAGAGCCTCTGGATCATGTTCTTCTCCACGGACCTCCGGGGCTAGGCAAAACGACCTTGGCAAATATTATCGCAAATGAAATGGGAGTAAATCTTCGAATAACAAGTGGCCCGGCTATAGAAAAACAAAGCGATTTGGCATCGATTTTAACAAATCTAGGAAGAGATGATGTGCTTTTTATCGATGAGATTCACCGAATGAACCGCAGTGTAGAAGAAATATTATATCCATCTATGGAAGATTTTTCTCTTGATATAATTATCGGGAAAGGGCCATCTGCGAGAAGTCTTCGTATCGACTTGGAGAAATTTACATTGATCGGAGCCACCACACGATCAGGCCAGCTGACGTCCCCCTTGAGAGACCGTTTTGGCGTTTTGTTAAAACTAGAACTTTATGATATAGAAAGCTTGAAAGAGATTATTCTAAGATCCAGCAAAGTGTTAAAGATTCCTACAGATGAAGAGGGTGCTTTAGAGATAGCAAAAAGGAGCCGGGGAACGCCAAGGATTGCAAACCGTCTTTTAAAAAGGGTTCGAGACTATGCGGAAATCGAAGGCAATGGAACAATTACGGGAAAATCAGCTATAGAAGGTTTAAATCTTCTTGAAGTTGACGAGATAGGCTTAGATCATGTAGATAGAAAGATACTTTCAACAATCATTTATAATTTTAACGGCGGTCCAGTAGGGGTCGATACGATTGCAGCATCTACGGGAGAAGAAAGAATCACGATAGAAGATGTATATGAACCTTATCTGCTTCAAATAGGCTATTTAAATCGTACGTCCAGAGGTAGAATAGTAACTCCGAAGGCTTATGAGCATTTAAATATAAAATATACAAAATAGGAGAGCATTTTGAAAACAGATGATTTTGATTATCAATTAGAAGAAGAGCGGATAGCACAGGTCCCCATTAAGGAAAGAGACCATTCTAAACTTCTTGTTTTAGGAAGAGAATCAGGAAAAATAAAGCATGACCATTTTTATAATATTTTAGAGTATATAAATCCAGGGGATGTTCTAGTTCTAAATAACACGAAGGTGCTTCCAGCTAGACTTTTCGGTTCACGCTTAGGCAAAGATGAAAAAATCGAAGTTCTTTTGTTAAAAAGAGAAAGAGACATATGGGAATGTTTGGTCCGTCCTGGAAAGAAAATGAAGATCGGAACAGAGGTCGAATTTGGAGAGGGAATTCTTAAAGGGAAAGTTCTGGATATTCTAGAAGACGGAACTCGAAAGATTGAGTTCT
>JAAZME010000315.1 GCA_012798975.1 Gallicola sp. | reverse complement strand
TTAAGACTGGGATATGGAATTTCAACACCAGAAATTATATCTTGTATCGAGAAAGTAAGAGAACCCTATAATCTAAATTCTTTTACACAAAAGATGGGGGTTATGGTTCTTCAGAATCGAGATCGTATTTTAGCGAAGAATATTAAAATTATAGAATTAAGAAAAGAGCTTAGAGATCGTCTTTCTGCTTTTTCAGAGGTTAAGATTTATGACAGCCAGGCGAACTTTATTCTAGTGGAGACAAACCGCCAGGAAGAACTTCTGAAAGCGTTAAAAGAAAGAAGCATTCTAGCAAAAGGCTATACCGGCAGAGAAGAGCTGAACAATTGCATACGCTTAACCGTTACGACAGAGGAGCTGAATGATTTGATTATAGAAGCTTTCGAGGAAGTTCAGGTGAAGGCTTATGACTAGAGTTGGCAGTATCGGTAGAAAGACAAATGAGACATCCATAGAATTGAAATGGTATTTAGAGGATAAAAAAGGTTTTATCGGAACGACAGGAATCGGATTTCTAGATCATATGATGACTCTTTTTGCAAAGCATTCTGGAACAACCATCGAATGCGATGGAAAAGGAGACTTGGAAGTAGATACTCACCATCTTGTAGAAGACTTGGGGATTTGTCTAGGGCTGTGTCTTTTGGAAGCTTTAGGAGACAAGAAAGGTATCGAAAGATACGGAGCCTTTACTTGTCCAATGGATGAAACACTAACTCAGGTCAATATTGATTTGAGCGGAAGAGGTTATTATGTTGGAAACTTTGAGCTTAAGAGAGAAAAACTGGGAGATTTTGAAACAGAGATGCTTTGGGAGTTTTTGTATGCTTTTGCAATCAACGGAAAGATGAATCTGCATGTCAATGTGCTTTATGGTATGAACGACCACCACATTGCAGAATCGATTTTCAAAGCATTAGGCAGAGCGTTAAAAGAAGCGGTAAAAGCAGATGAAAACAATGATGAAATCCCTTCTACAAAAGGTGTATTATAGGAGATAAAATGATAGGTATTATAGATTATGAAGTAGGAAATCTATTTAATGTTCAAAGGGGTCTAGAGCGGGTAGGTTTGGACTCTATTATAACAAGAGATCCTAAAAAATTACGGAATGCGGAGGCGATTATTCTTCCTGGAGTAGGAGCCTGCCGAGATGCTATGGAAAATCTCCATCGTTTTGACTTGGTAGAAGAAATCCGGAAAAACGTGAAAGAGGGGAAATTGTTTTTTGGCATTTGTTTAGGAATGCAGCTTTTGTTTGAGAAAAGCTACGAAGGGGGAGAGTTTGACTGTCTTTCTTTAATGGAGGGAGAAGTTGTTCCTTTTGAAACAGATTTAAAGATTCCCCACATGGGATGGAATACTTTGAAAATCCACAAAGAGTCGCCTTTGGTAAAAGGAATCGATGGAAGATATGTATATTTTGTCCACTCGTTCTTATTAGATCCGAAATACAATAAGAATATAATAGCAAGTACGGAATATGACGGGGTTGTGCCGGCGATAACGGGTAAAGACAATGTATACGGTATGCAGTTCCATCCGGAAAAAAGCGGAGAAACAGGAATGATGATTCTTCAAAATATGAAAAAGATGATTAAAGGAGAATAAGATGATTATATTACCAGCTATAGATATTAAAGGCGGACATTGTGTAAGATTATCTCAGGGCAAGGAAGAGGAAGAAACGAAATATTTTGATGATCCTGTAGAAGTTGCAAAAATGTGGGCGGATCAAGGTGCGAAATATCTTCATATTATCGATTTGGACGGAGCATTTGGAGACAGCGATGTTAACTTCG
>JAAZME010000016.1 GCA_012798975.1 Gallicola sp. | reverse complement strand
TCGCTCTACTTTCCCCCACTTCACTCCACTACTATTATATTACTGAATATTGACCATTTTTACAAGAGGACCATAAATTCAGAACCTATGTTTATTCCTGTATTTCAAGCCGTTTCTTAACGATTTTTCTATAATGTGGAGGAATGTGGTGTGTTTTTTGTTAAAAAAAGAAGAAGGTATGATCTTCTTCTTAAGAATATTTCTTTATTTTCTCTTTTCAAAAACAAACTGAACCAATAATGCCGCCACTCCCAAGAGCACAATAACTCCTCCTGGCTTTAAGCCCAGAAAATAAGAGATATGTATTCCGGCCATGGTATAGATTACAGCAAGTATCACCGCTGTAGTTACAGTGCTTTTATAGGACTTGGAAATCCGCATCGATAATGCCACTGGAAGAATCATAAGAGAGGATATCATAAGAACTCCTACAGCACGGGAGGCAACAGCTACTGTCAATGCCGTAATCAAAGTAAAAACAGTATTGATTCCATTTACAGGCACTCCTGCAAGTTTTGCACCTTGTTCATCAAAAACGATATACAAAAGACCTTGATATAGTAATGCAAATACCGCTAATACC
This sequence comes from Gallicola sp., assembly GCA_012798975.1. GTDB lineage: Bacteria > Bacillota > Clostridia > Tissierellales > Peptoniphilaceae > JBQKLI01. Next base: position 1,647 of record JAAZME010000016.1, on the reverse strand, counting down.
ACAAAGGATATCGCAAGGATAAGAAAAAACTCAGAGTTTGGTATGGCAACAATACTTCCAAACATAAAAGATTCTAAATTTGAAGTACCAGGAACAAAGTCGGATAATATACCAGCTAATCCAATCCCGGTACTCATAATAATTGCAGTGGAAAGATCCGAGCCTCTGGGAAATTTCCTTCTCAGTCTTTCCATTGAAAATCCAGCTAAGAGACAAACGGCAACAGCCCCTGCAATAGGATTCCAGCCGGCAATCAACCCGATAGAAACCCCTGCTAGGGATGCATGGGATAAAGCATCGCCCATCATGGATGTTCTCTTGTTTACCATAATTGTCCCTATACATGGAATTATTAATGAAATGAGCAGTCCAACCAGCACTGCTTTTCTCATAAACTCGTAACTATAAATCTCCATCAAGCAAATCCGTCCTTTCATCTACTTTTTTATAAGAAATTTCGAAAATACGATTGAGATGTTTTTTCATATAATCCAGTTCATGGGTGACGATTAAGATTGTTTTTTGATGAACTTTATTTAAATGATCCAGTATTTCAAATAATGTATCTTTGCTTTCCTTGTCTACTCCTGCTGTAGGTTCATCGAATATGAGCACCTCAGGATTATTCACTAAAGCTTTGGCAATCATGACGCGCTGCTGTTCCCCTCCGCTCATACGATTGTAATTATAATCCATTTTATCTGTAAGATTCACCATTTCCAACGCATATTTTGCTCGTTGCTTATCTTTCTTAGAAATAAAATTCAGCAGTTTATTCTTTTTATACAAATTTAAGGATACTACTTCCAGAGGCGTTATAGGAAAAGCTACAGTAGACTCTCTATTCATCTGAGGAACATATCCTATTAATTTTGAATTTATTTTCTCTTTTCCTCTTTTAATCAGAATTTCTCCTGTATCCGGTTTTAATTCTCCTAGGATCAATTTAATAAACGTACTCTTACCAGAACCGTTAGGACCAATAATGGCAGCATAATCCCCTTCATACAGATCCATGCTGATATCTTCTAATAAAGGGGATTCATTATATGAAAAATTTAAATTTTGAATATGAATTATCTTTTCCATAGACCTCCTAATTCGTCGCTTCTATAAAATGCTCTAGATTCTTTCTTAAAAGTGAAATATAATCTTCCTTTGCATCGACTTGTTCTTGGGAAATTCCTTCAAGTGAATAAATAGGGATAGACTTTCCACCAGTTTCTTTTACGATTGCCTCTGCAGTTTCGGAAGATGATCCTTCTTCATACAACACATCCGTTATCCCTTGTGTCTTTGCTTCTTCTATAATATTTTTCATCTTAGCCATATCAAGACCGCCCTCTCCATGAACTCCAGATAAAGGGATCTGTTGGATTCCATAATCTCTTTCGATGTAAGAAAAAGCTTTGTGAGGAACTATCATCTTTTTAATTTTTGAATGCGATAATTTTTCTGTATATTCTTGATCTAACGCGTTTAAATCATTTTTTAATGATTCATAATTTTCTTTAAAATAATTTTCATTTTCTTTATCTAAGGAAATCAATGCATTATAAATATTGTCGGCTTGAATAGATGCTTCTTTCGGGCTGATCCAAAAATGCGGATCATGATCATGAGCTTCTTCTTTTCCTGAAATAAGAT
>JAAZME010000340.1 GCA_012798975.1 Gallicola sp. | reverse complement strand
GTGTGAGATTTAATATTGTATTTCAAAGCTAAATCTTCAACACTGCTTTTGCCTTTCAGATATTCTTTTACTACGGTTCGTTTGAGTTCGTAACTATATTTTGCCATGAAAAACCGACCTCCTTTGGCTAGATTCTAGGTCCAACTTTTGGGGGTCGGTTTATTCTTCTATAGCTTTCTGTTCCAAGGCTTCTTGTTCTGCTATAGCCTTTGCCTCTTGAATCACCTTTTCGGAAGCTTGTTTTTCCCCAGCAATAATACTTTCTAATGACCGACCTTCTGTTAAAAGGGTTCCTTCAGCCTTGTCAGAAATTACAAAAGCACTGTCTGAATAAACAACTTCTGCTTTCACCCAATTTTCTTCTGAATCTTTTCCTAGAATAATAAAAGCAGAACCCTCTTTAATTGTCGATAGGTTAAAAGTAAAGGGAAATATAGATGCTTTTTTATTTGTATCTACAGCAATTTCATATTCTTTATAATTTTCTCTATCGCTGTACATATTATCTGTTTCGGATATCTTCAATCCTGAAGTCTCTGCCATCTGCATATCTATCTCTATTGTATTTTGCAGGATTAGCCACTTCAGTTCTACTTCTGAAGAGTCTGCATATAGATCAGCTGCTGTATTGTTCAACACTTCTATGGGATTTCCCGTCTTTCCCTGATCAATCCACCCTAACTTACTAGGTTTACTTATTGTATTTAATTCTTCTAAGTTGATCTCCAGAGGTTCACCAGTATTTTCTGTTTCTACAATCTTTTCTAAAACCGGCTGATCTTCTTTGGCAGAAGCAGCTGCTGCAGCAATCGGCTGAAGTATCATAAGTACAGCTAACAATAGAGCCGTGAATATTCTGCTTATTGAATTTTTATTTGTCTTATTCATATCAAATCCCCTTTTTGAGAATATGTATATAATTATATTCTTATTTTGTATATTTAAATTACATTTTCTATTTTCTACTCTCATTTTAAGGCTTAATACTTTGTTTTTCAACTTTTTTCGGTATTATTAATAGTTTTTATTTTTGAATTATTATAGTTTGATTCACTATGATGTGTTTAAACCTTAAAATTTCAACCTTTGTAGAGGTATATTATTATATTTTCGATTATTTAGTATTCAACTTTTTTGAAATTCCTTTGTATCTCCTTTATTAAATAAAACTGTATCTATTTTAAGATAATCCTCTGATGTAGAATGAAACAATATTTTAAAACCTCATAGCGTAAGAATTTTACACGAAAAAAACATAGCAGAAATTTCATTTCTCCTATGGCAAGTTAAAGGGATATATTGATAGTTTCTTTTTCAAAGAACAAAAAAACGAGACCCTTACAGGTCTCGTTTGAATTTCTATTATCTAGCTTTTGGTGAATTGATGGAATGTCCTTCTAAAAGATGAACTGCTTCCATAAAGACTTCGCTTAGTGTTGGGTGAGCGTATATCATCTTAGAAGTATCTTCTACAGATAATTTATTCGCTATAGCCATAGCACCTAAGTGAATAGAATCATTTGCATGAGGTCCTAATATGTGTACACCTAGGATTTCTTTTAAATCTGGAGTAGCAAGGATTTTTACAAATCCGTCTGTTTCAGCTAATGAAACTGCTTTTCCGTTCCCAGTGAACATATATTTGCTCTTTACAAAGTCGATTCCTTCGTCTTTTAATTCTTGTTCTGTTTTACCAACTTGGGCACATTCAGGCAATGTAAATACTGCAGAAGGAAGTACATTCATTTCAGTAGTTGCTTCCGATCCCATGATTCTTTCTACGCAGTTTGTTCCTTGAGCTGTTGCCCAGTGAGCCAACTGTACGTTTCCATAAACACAGTCGCCTATAGCGTAAATGTTTTCAACATTTGTGCGACCTTCATCATCTGCGATGATCGCTCCGCGTTCTGTCTCAACACCTACTGCTTCAAGATTTAAAGCGTCAATATTTGCTTTTCTGCCTGTTGCGATTAATACATACTCTCCGAATGCTTCAATCTTAGCATCTTTGCCTTTTTTACTGCCGATAACTTTTAAGCCGTCAGCTGTTTTTTCAATTTTTTCTGCTCTAACATTTAGTTGGAATTTGATTCCATCTGTTGAAAGAACGGATTTTAATCTCTTAGAAACTTCTTTATCGGATGCTGGTAGTAAGTCGCCTCCGATTACCGTTACTTCGGAACCGAATTTTGCGTAGATACTAGCAAATTCCATTCCAATAACGCCTGCGCCGATTACAACAAGTGATTTCGGTACAGTTTCTAATTCAAGAATCGTATCGCTTGTAAGAACATTGTCAAGATCTGTCCCTTCGAATGGAGGCATAGCTACTTTAGAGCCTGTTGCTATTAATACAACATCTCCTGAAACTTC
>JAAZME010000362.1 GCA_012798975.1 Gallicola sp. | reverse complement strand
TAAGGCTTGGAGGAACAGGCTGAGCTCCGATATGCATCAAGCGAAGCTGATCTAGACAGTACTGGTCAAGAGGAAGATCCCCTCTGTCGATGGCATCTAGTATATCCTGGGCCCAGGGAACAAGCAGCCAGACGATGGTTACATGTTCTTTCGAAATGGTTTCGAAAATCCATTCGGGACTGACTCCCCGTAAAAGAACGGCCTTTCCGCCGGACATTAAAGATCCAAACCAGTGCATTTTAGCTCCTGTGTGATAGAGAGGAGGGATACAAAGAAACACATCATCTTTTTTCTGAGAGTGATGGTTCTGTTCTGCTAGAACGGCAGTCATCAGGGACTGGTGATTATGAAGGATCGCCTTTGGAAAACCGGTGGTTCCAGAAGAAAAGTAGATTGCAGCACTATCTTCTTCTTGAAGCTCGATAGCGGGAGCTCTTGAAGAACAGTAGTTTACCATATGATTGAAGGGATCGGCGAAGGTAGGCACTTCTTCTCCTACATAATAAAAGTCCTTCACATTTTTTAAAGAGCCGAAGATCTCTTCGATTCGGCCTGTGAACTCCGGTCCGAAAATAATAGTATTGACTTCTGCTAATTCGGCGCAGTATTTGATTTCGGAAGCTGTATAGCGGTAGTTCAAAGGAACGGCTAAAGCTCCGGTTTTTAAAATACCAAAATAGATGGGCAGCCACTCCAGCTGGTTCATTAAAAGGATTGCAATCTTATCGCCTTTTTTTACATTTCGAGTTAAAAGAAAATTAGCAAATCGATTTGCTTTTTGGTCGAACTCCTGCCAAGTCATTTCCCGGCGGTAAGGTTCTTTTATTGTCTGTTCGATTAAGTTATATTCTCTCCAAGTGACCCCGTGTTCCGGCTGGTTTTCCGGGTTGACTTCAACTAAAGCGGTGTCATCGGGATAAAATTTTGCATTTCGTTCAAGAAAATCAGTTATAACCATAATAATTCCTTTCTATGTAAATGATTGAGGCGCTGTATAAAGAGCTTAGTAAAGAGTGGGAGAGTGGAGATATTGGGACGTGTTTATTTTGAATATAGGGCACCAAACCACCTCAGACTCTGAAACTGAACATAAACTATTTTCTTCCACAACTCCCCTCTCCCCACTCTCACACTCCACACTTTTTTCTTTCCCTTTTCCCTGTAAAACAGTGTGAAATAAAGCTCCGAAAAATAGTAAAGCCCTCTGCAGAAGTTCTGCAGAGGGCGTGATTCACGCGGTACCACCTCTATTGCCGAAAATACGGCAGCTCAAGCTAAAGCTTTCCAAGGTAACGGTTGAGTCCGTCCCCGTCTACTGGTCTTTGCGTTCGAGGGGATGCTATGAAGGGTATTCAAAAAGGTCCGCACGCTTCCTTCCAGCTTTTGGAAGCTCTCTGTAGAGGGATGGCTTTCCTACTCTTCTTCAATAATCGCTTTTTTATATCTTAACATAATTGAGAAAATATACAAGGAATTTTATCGCCGCTTTAAAGAGGCGAAGAGTTTAAAATATTCTGCAAACGAAACAGAAATTCTCTTTGGCTTTTGAATATTTTCTCAAGGGCTTTCGAATAATCGAACCATTCTGCTTTGTCGTTTTCTACAATTTCCATCTTTTTGCCAGATTTAGGGGGCCATTCGATAATACAGCTGTTGCAGACGACCTTTTCTGGATCAAGATCCATTTCCAAGGCGTATGCTGTTATAATTCTGTTGGAATGGGGTTTTACAGAACCCAACTCAAGAAGGTCTCCCAAGGCTTGAAATCCCGTTTCTTCTTTAAATTCCCGAAGGGCGGCTTCCAAGGGGCTCTCTCCTGATTCTAAGAGTCCTTTCGGTATGGACCAGGAACCTAAGTCTTTATGGCTCCAGTAAGGACCGCCGGGATGGGTTAAAAAGTATTCTATATTATTTCTTTTTCGATAGAGTAGAATTCCTGCACTGTGTTTCATTCTATCACCTATAACTGTGCGACCATTAACTTTGTTTTTCCGATTTCCATAAAACCTAGCCTTGTCATAAAGTCGTAGGATTCTTTTTTCATAAATTCTTCAGGATAGGGTTCATCTGGGTTCTCTGTAAGTTCTGCTCCTTGGGGCATTCGGGCGATAAACTGGTAATAATCGTCGATAGGGGGAACGAGATAGCAGAAGTTTCGCACTCGAATATGATAAAGCTCTAAGATAACATCGCTTAACGTAGCGAAAAGCTCCCTTAATTCCTCGTCTTCCAGCTGCATTTCCAATGAAAACTCATGGATATAGAAGAAATTCCGATAAAGCTTTCTTTCCTTATCGATAATATAGCCTTCCCGTCCTAAAATATTATAAATCTGCTGATAGTCTGCACTTGCCATCTGGCAAAGGTGGGCAGGATGTCCCCCGTCCTGATCGTATTCATTTAATAAGAAGACCGCACCTCTTATTGATCCGATTCTCATATTATACTGATCTAAATATTCTTTTTGTTTCGCTACCGAATTGTTTTTTACAACATCCTTTGAAGATCCGTAGATATCCATAGAGATAAGGGGCAGATATTTTTCCTGATTATAGGAAGAACGGTAGCTGCTGCCTTTTTGATCCAGTATGGAATACTGTAGATCGTTTTTCGTAATATAAATACTTTTAAATTTCATAATCTCTCCTTTTTCGGATTATATATCCGATACTCCTGCTATTATAAAGGAATTGTCTTCCGGTTGATAGTCCACCAGCTCTTTTGTCCGGTGCAAAGACAAGTGTTTATAGGTATTGTCCGATACTCCATGAAGGATATAGAAAGGTTCTTTCATTTGAACCTCAATAGAAGCTTCGATAAGACTTAACATATCTCTCGGACTGATAAAGATCGATAATGTTTCCAAATTCAGGTTTTCTTCCTCGTCCGTGAACGCGTTATAAGACCCGATTCGTATGGCGATGCATTCCATGCCCTTATGATAAGCAAAATAAGAGCAGAGGGCTTCGTTGAAACACTTCGATACCCCATAGAGATCACCTGGACGAACGGGGTCGTCGACTTCGATTTGTTTATCCGAAG
>JAAZME010000040.1 GCA_012798975.1 Gallicola sp. | reverse complement strand
GCCCTCTTTGGGTGGTTCGATAAACTTTCGACTGGGGCATTCCCCGGTTTCCTTCTACAGATTTGATCAAAGCGGTTCCTTCGCCGCAGACAAAAGCGCCTGCTCCCAAACGGATTTCCAAGTCAAAATTAAAATCTGTGCCAAGAATATGATCGCCTAAAAGATTGAACTCTCGAGCTTTTCGAAGAGCTGTTTTTAAACTTTCTACAGCTTTTGGGTATTCTGCTCTAACATAGACATATCCTTTTTGAGCTCCTATAGCGTAAGCGCAGATAGCCATTCCTTCGATTATAGAGTGGGGATCTCCTTCTAAAATGGAACGGTCCATATAGGCACCCGGGTCTCCTTCATCTGCGTTGCATATAACGAACTTTATATCGGAGTCTTCCACGAAAGCACTTTCCCACTTTCTTCCGGTAGGAAATCCAGCGCCTCCTCGTCCTCTAAGATTGAAATCTTTTATAATATCTATAATCTCTTCTCGGCTCAGTTCAAACAAAGCTTTTTCTAAAGCGAAATAGCCCCCAGCGGCGATATATTCATCGATGCTTTCGGGATTAATAATATTGAAGTTTTTTAGAGCGATACGCTGCTGCTTTTCATAAAAACTTCCAGCTAATTGCACACTGTCCTCTTTCACAACGAATCGTTCATCATTAGAAACTCTTTCTAATAATAAGGGATAGGTTTTTTCTTTGATTTTCGTTAACATTCCGGTTCTATTCATGGATATCCTCCCCGATATCGGCTAAAATGTTCGGTACATCCGATACTTTAACATTTCTATAGACGATATTATTCACTATAATAACAGGTGCATCAGCACATTCTCCGACACAACGAGTATCTTCCATGGAAAAAAGCAGATCTTCCGTAGTTTCTCCGACTTTAATGCCCAGCATGTCGGAAAACTTATTTAGTATCGATTCTGCACCTTTTACATAACAGGCAGTTCCCATACAAACTGAAATACAGTATTTTCCTTTAGGATACAAATTAAACCTGGAGTAAAAAGTGTTTACGCTATAAATCTTTGAAAGAGGAATTTTCAGCTCTTTTGCAATTTGCACTGCTGCTTCTCTAGGGATATAGTTATAAATGTCCTGAGTGAAATGAAGAATTTCAATTAAATCTTCTTCTTTTTTACCTTTTATGAATTGTGTTAGTTTTTCTTGCTTAACATCTGTAGTAATCATAAACCACCTCATAAGTATAATTGGTACTGTTTTTTATCAGAAAAAATTTCATATATTTTCTTGTAAATATATCGATTTTATCCTCCTTTCGTTAAAATTTAATTAAATTGGTATTCTATGTATAATAAAATTATTAACTATTTTAAATATGTAATTATTGGATAATCATTATTCCAAACAATATTTTAACAAGCAAGAAAGCATATCAGAAGTATATAAAACCTAAGGTTAAACAGAAAAAATATTGATAACTGCTCTCAAAAATAAATGTAAATATATTAATTTAACTAATTATTATACATGAAAGATTGACATTTATTTTTTATGGGTTTACCATTTAATTAGGGTGACGATAAAGAGAATTCTGAGTTGAAACCGTGATATTTCTATGAATAATAAGAGGTAGCAAAAAACAGTCTGTTTTTTGTTCTCTTGCTATAGGGAAACACGGTTTGACCGTGTTTTTTTGTTTAAAGAATTTACTAAAAAGAAGGGATCTTTATGAATAAGAGAATTGCGATTGTCGGAATTATTATCGAAGACAGCAGCCAGAATAAAAATGTTCAGGAAATACTCCATCAGTATGGAGAGTTTATCTTAGGAAGAATGGGGATTCCCCGAGTAGAAGAAAGAATGAATATAATCAGTGTTGTTGTCCGTGCCGAACAGAAAGATATCGCTGCATTAAGCGGAAAACTCGGGAATCTAGAGAAAGTTACAGCAAAAGCGATATATAAACAGGAGAAAAAAGATGAATAGTATTATCCAAAAACTCCAGCAGGGAAATGAGTTGAAGGAGGATGAATTATTAGCGGTTTTAAAAAATGAGGATCCTGAATTTATGGAGGAATTAAGGAAGACTGCTGAAGAAAAACTGTTTAGCTATTATGGGAACAAAGTCTACATACGGGGGCTTGTGGAATATTCGAATTACTGCAGGGAGAATTGCTGCTACTGCGGGATCCAAAGGGATAATAAAAACATCGAAAGGTTTCGATTAACGAAAGAAGAAATCCTTTCCTCGGTACATAAAGGGTACAAACTGGGGTTTCGTACATTTGTATTGCAAGGGGGAGAAGATCCTTTTTTAACGAAAGAGTTCTTCGCAGAGGTTATCCGGGAGATAAAGAGTTATTATCCGGAAACGAGGATTACCCTGTCTTTGGGTGTAAAAAGTTTTGAAGAATTAAAAGCTTTTAAGGATGCAGGAGCAGACCGCTTTCTTCTGCGCCACGAAGCGGCATCTGAAGAACTGTTTCAGAAGCTTCATCCTAAAAATCAAAGCTTTGCCAAGCGTAAAGAAGTTTTGTTTCATCTAAAGAAACTGGGTTTTGTTACGGGGACAGGCTTTATGATAGGAGCCCCCTTTCAAACAGTGGAAGATATCGCAGCGGATTTTAATTTCATAAAGGAACTGCATCCGGAAATGATTGGGGTAGGACCTTTTATACCGCAAAAAGATACAAGGTATAAAGATTATGCTCAAGGAGATTTGAATTTAAGTCTACGAATCGTAGCCCTTTTGCGTATACTTTTTCCGAAGGCGCTGATTCCCTCTACAACAGCTCTAAACTCTATCGATAAAAATGGACGGATTTTAGGACTTCAGTACGGAGCGAATGTTATTATGCCGAATCTTTCGCCGGGATTTGCAAAAGAAAAATATAAACTATACGACCACAAAGCGATTACAGATTTAGAATCTGCAGAGCATATTAAACTGTTGGAAAAAGAAATGGAGAAAATCGGAAGAAAAATTGTTGTAGATACAGGAGATCCGATTAGATAAGAATAAGAATTAGAAAGAGGAAAATATGACTAGTTATAATCCAAAAAGCGAAAAAGCTGAAGAATTTATAAGCAATGACGAGATACTCGATACGATTCGTTATGGAGAAGAAAACAAAAAGAATAGAGATTTGATTATAAAAACAATCGAAAAAGCAAAACAAATGAAAGGACTTTCCCATAAAGAAGCCTTTGTGCTTTTAAAATGCGAAGAAAAGGACCTAAACGAAGAGATTTTTCAACTAGCAAAGAAAATAAAACTCCAGATTTACGGCAACCGCATCGTGTTGTTTGCTCCTTTATATTTATCAAATTATTGTGTTAACGGCTGTGTATATTGTCCATATCATGCGAAAAACAAAAATATGCCCCGAAAAAAACTATCCATGGAAGAGATCGAAAAGGAAGTTATTGCACTGCAAAATATTGGACATAAAAGATTGGCATTAGAAGCGGGGGAAGATCCTAAAAATGCTCCTATCGAATATATTTTAGATGCGATCAAAACAATTTATTCAGTTCATCATAAGAATGGAGATACAAGAAGAGTTAATGTTAATATCGCAGCAACAACAGTAGAAGAATATCGAATGCTAAAAGAGGCTGGAATCGGAACTTATATTTTATTCCGAGAGACTTATAATAAGCATTCCTATGAAGAACTTCATCCCACAGGACCAAAATCGAATTATGCTTACCACACAGAAGCGATGGATCGAGCCATGGAAGCGGGAATTGATGATGTAGGATGCGGAGTTCTCTTTGGACTAAATAATTATGAGTATGATTTTATAGGACTTTTAATGCATGCGGAACATTTAGAAGCAAGGTTTGGTGTAGGGCCTCATACATTTTCTGTACCACGAGTAAGACCGGCAGATGATATCGATCCAGAAGAATTCGATAATTCTTTAAAAGATGAAATGTTTGAAAAAATTGTAGCTCTTCTTCGCATCAGCACCCCTTATGTAGGACTTATTATGTCCACAAGGGAGTCAAGAGAAATGAGAGAGCGTGTACTGGAACTAGGTATCTCTCAAGTAAGCGGCGGATCGAAAACTTCAGTAGGTGGATATGCAGATGGGATCGAGGAACAAGACAGCGCCCAGTTTGAAATTGTCGATGATAGAAAACTAGACGAAGTGGTTCATTGGCTATTAGATCAAGGGCATATTCCATCTTTCTGCACAGCCTGCTACCGGGAAGGAAGAACTGGAGACCGATTTATGTCCTTTGCAAAAAGCGGAGAAATCGGGAATTATTGCCAGCCGAATGCCCTCATGACTCTAGAGGAATATTTAGAAGATTATGCCTCTGAAGAAACGAAGATAAAAGGCTATGAAATTATTGAAAAAGAAGTACAAAATATACCAGAAGAGAGAGTTCGAAACCTTACACAAGAGCGGCTAAAAGAGATTAAAACAGGCAAGAGAGATTTCAGGCTATGATAAAGACACCTAGATCGCTGAGAACCCATATAGGGATTTTTGGAAAGACCAATGCGGGGAAATCTACACTCCTTAATAAAATTACAGATCAAAAGGTATCTATTACAAGTCGGATTCCAGGCACTACCACAGACAATGTATATAAAAGTATGGAGATTCATAATGTAGGTCCAGTTATGTTTATAGATACTCCCGGTTATTACGATGAAAGTGAACTGGGAAAAGAGCGACTTCTCAATACAAAAAAAGCCGTAGAAGAATCGGATATAGGAATTTTTGTCTTCTCCGACGATCGAAAAACAGACCGGGAAAT
>JAAZME010000204.1 GCA_012798975.1 Gallicola sp. | reverse complement strand
TACTAGACAATATCGGCAGCGATTCAGAACTAGATTTCTATCTATGTCCTGTATGCGGAAATATTGAAACTTCAAAAGTAGACAAATGTCCTGTATGTAATGCAGCAACTTGGGAAAAATTTATTAAATTTTAGTGAATCGAATTAAAAGAGCAGAGCTATCTGCTCTTTTTTATTTTGGGTATAAATACAAGAAGTAAAAAATGCAAGAAGTCTCCTAAAGTAAAGGATAGCATTATGATAAAAAAAGATTCCACCCAATATGAAAAGCTTATTCGGGAAAACAGAGCGAAGCGTCTTTTGCGTTTCATATTTCCTGTACAATACACCAAGGCTCGTTTATCGGATCGGCCGGATATCGTTTCTCCCAGTATCGGATGCGAAGTGACAAATTCTCTCATTACCCCGATCTTTGAGATTCTGTCGAGAGAGCCTTCTGTTTTTCATGGAGATTTTTATCCCCTGAAAGAAAAGGTGGAAAAAATACTGAATGAGAGGGGACGGGAGATCGGTTTAGAAGAGGGAATTCATGATTATGAAAGGATCTATCTGCAGAAATTGAAAAATCTCAATTCTGGCGGTTATCAGCTCTTCGAAGAAAATAATTTATTTATTTTTTCTTGGATTTATGAAGAAAAAGCAGTAATGGAATTTTTAGAATTGGCAGAAAAGCCCCCAGAGCATTATAAATATACCTTTGATAGAATTTATCTTTTTTTCGATCAGGTCTTAATGGAAATGATACTGGGCTCAGGAGAATACAGAATTTATCCTTTAGAAGAGGGAGAGCAGAGAAGAATACTCAAAAGGTCTGCAAGGGAAGTAAGAATCAAGACGCTGCTGCACCTTCCTTTATAAAATAGATAAGTAAAAGTACGGGGGAGGAGCAGCTGTGAAATATAGTATTAGAGAAATAAAGAAAGAAGAATACCCTCTGTTAGAAGATTTTTTATACGAAGCTATTTTTCTGCGGGAAGGGGTTGAACCTCCTTCTAGGGAAATTTTAAAACTTCCTGAACTTAAGATGTATATCGAGGATTTTGGAAAGGAAGGAGACGAATGTCTCTTGGCTATTGCAGAGGGAAGGGCAGCCGGTGCGGTATGGACGAGGTTCATAAAAGACTACGGCTATATCGATGACAGCATACCTTCTTTGTCGATTTCCTTATATAAAGAATATCGGGGTATGGGAATCGGAACCGCCTTGATGAAGGAAATGCTTTTGTTTTTAAAAGAGAAAGGGTATCAAGGAGTCTCTCTGTCGGTGCAGAAGGATAACTATGCTTATAAGATGTATGAGAAATTAGGATTCCGCATCTTTCGAGAGGATAAAGAGGATTATATTATGCTTCAGGATTTATAGTGCAAGGACAGCAAATCAGCGGATTTGCTGTTTTTTGTGGAAGAATATACATATTGACAGAGACATGAAATATGATAATATATTCATATGAAAATAAATTCATATAAAAGGCGGAAAGATCTATGACAAGATATACAACAGAAAAAATTGCCGTTGCTTCTGAGATGCTTAAAGTCTTGGGAGATAATGGAAGGCTTCAGATACTCGTTTTTATTAAAGACAAAGAATATAGCGTACAGGAAATCTGCGGGTTTATGAAGATGGAACAGTCCGCAGTTTCTCATCAGCTTCGGATTTTAAAAGAGGCGCGTCTTGTGAAGGTCCGCCAGTCTGGACGCCAGAGGCTTTACAGTTTAGACGACGGCCATGTGCTTCAAATATTGGAAACGGTGTTTGAGCATTTAGAGGAGGAAGATTATGACAGAGCTTAGAGTCAGCAAGATCCACTGCAGCCATTGTGCAGAGGAATT
>JAAZME010000253.1 GCA_012798975.1 Gallicola sp. | reverse complement strand
TTCATCTTTAATAGTTTTTGGATGGGCCAAAATACTGACCGCTTTATTATCTCGAATAATACGAAGTATTTCTTTCACATCCATAGCTTTTTTATCAACGTAAGCAGGTTTTCCGGGATTTAAATATTTTTGGAATGATTCCTTTATCGATTCTGTATAACCTTTTTCCGCTAAAAGTTCTCCAATATGGCTTCGGCTTAATATTTTTCCTTTTGATTTTCTTTCAACTTCTTCATAAGTAATAGAAAAACCTAAATCCGACAATAATAAGACTGTTTTATGAATTCTACGATTTCGATCTTCTTGTAGTTTCACAGTTAAATCAAGGAGTTCCTTATCATAAGTATCTATAAAATAGGCTAAAATATGTACTTCTTCGTTTTTATAAGTCAATCCAAATTCTATACCGGGAATAAAAAATTCATCGTGTTTCGAATTTAAGTAATATTCTAAATTATCATGATCTGTAATAGAACCCTTCATATCTTCGTTTTTTAATTTAGAAAATATCTCAGATGGAGATAAACATCCATCTGAGTTAGTACTATGTATATGCATATCAAACATAAAAATTACCTCCAAAAAAAAGAAAATGCACCAAAAATTAATTTAGGTGCATTTAATGGATTATTTAGCATACTCTACTGCTCGGGTTTCTCGAATTACATTTACTTTGATTTGCCCTGGATATTCTAATTGATTTTCTATTTCGTTAGCGATATCTCTTGCTAATAGTATAGATTTATTTTCATCAATATTATCAGGCTGAACCATAATACGCAATTCTCTACCTGCCTGCATAGCGAATGAAGTATCAACCCCGTCGAAAGAATTTGCGATTGTTTCTAAATTCTCAAGACGTTTTATATAGTTCTCCAAGGACTCTCTTCGAGCTCCTGGTCTTGCTGCGGAAATAGCATCCGCTGCTTGAACTAAAACAGCTTCTACAGAATTTGGTGCAACATCTCCATGATGGGATTCAATACAGTTAATAACTTCAGGTTTCTCCTTGTAGCGCTTCGCTGCATTTACTCCTAATTCAACATGAGGACCTTCAATTTCATGATCAATTGCCTTTCCGATATCATGGAGAAGACCGCCGCGTTTTGCTAATCGGACATCGGCACCTAATTCAGCTGCGATCATACCTGCAAGATTTGCAACTTCTATAGAATGTTTTAAGACATTTTGACCATAACTTGTTCGATATCTTAGTTTTCCGAGAAGTTTTATAATTTCTGGATGAACACCGTGAACATTTGCTTCATCACAAGCATTTTCACCCTCTTTGCGTATAGTAGCATCTACTTCTGCTTTCGCTTTGCCATACATGTCTTCTATACGTGATGGATGAATTCTTCCATCGGCAATCAGCTTTTCTAAGGTTATTCTTGCAATTTCTCTTCTAACAGGATCAAAGGCAGACAAAACAACTGCTTCTGGTGTATCATCAATGATCAAGTCCACTCCGGTCATCGTCTCGAATGCACGAATATTACGCCCTTCACGGCCGATAATTCTGCCTTTCATTTCATCATTTGGCAGATTTACAACTGTTACAGTAGCTTCTATTACATTATCAGCTGCATATCTTTGGATTGTTGTAGAAATAATTTCCCTTGCATATTCTTCAGCACGATCCTTAGTTTTAGCTTCAATTTCCTTAATAATAGATGCTTGTTCCTGAACTGTTTCTTCCCGTACATTTTCAAGCAAAATTCCCTTTGCTTCATCTGTAGTTAGGTTTGCTACTTTTTCAAGTTCTTGCAATTGCTGGTCTATAATTTCTTGAATCTTCGCTTCTTTTGCTTCCACTTTTTTGATTTCGTTGTTTAATCGTTCTGTTTTCCGATCTAAGGAATCGCTTTTTTTCTCTATATTCAGTTCCTTTTGAACGATACGATCTTCAAGTTTCTTAATTTCTCTACGCTGCTCTTTGTTTTCACTTTCTTGTTCCGAACGCAATTTAAGAATTTCACCTTTAGCTTCTACTAAAAGTTCTTTCTTTCGGGAATCAGCTTCTTTTTCAGCATCTTCCAAAATTCTCGCAGAGTATTCTTCAGCGGATGAAATTTGTTTTTCAGCGGAGTTCTTTCGCAATATATAGCCAATTACAAGACCTATTGCCAGTGTAATGATTGCTACGATTATTGTAATGTAGTTAATATCAATACACCTCCTTTACTCAATATTCAATTTTCAAAATACATTTAATTATTAAAATTTTGATAAATTTACTATTTAATTTTATAATGATTTGTTACTAATGTCAAGTGAACGAGGTTTCACAGAAGATGAAGAATCCCCATTAAATTGGTTGATTTCAACATTTGAATGGTCCTCTTCTTTCTGAACTCTGTAACTATTTTCTGCCATAGCAGCTAAATGCTCATCATGAGAAATCAGTATTATCTGACGATCAAAATCTAATGAGATTTTTTTCAAAAAATCTGCTACATTATAAATATAATCCATACTCACATGTTTTGCCGGTTCATCTAATATTAACGGTCCTTCTATACGAGGTCTGTATTTGA
>JAAZME010000002.1 GCA_012798975.1 Gallicola sp. | reverse complement strand
TGGGGATGAGTTCTATTGATATCATTCCAACCCTGCAGACTGCTTCGTTAGCAAGTTTTATTGTGGGGATTATATTGATTTCTACAGCTGAAATTTATGCGGGAATTGGCGGAAAAGGCGGTACAACAGCTGCTTTATCGACGATTATTACAAAAAATCTCATCGATTTTTTCAGATAGGAGGAACATATGCAAGACGTTGTTTTACTTATGGTGTCTGTAGCAGCAGGAATGCTTACCTACACAGCATCGAATATTATAAAAAGAGGAGGAGTCATAGCTTCTGCTATCATAACACTAGCAGCAGGCCTTACGCTGCCTCATTTCTTTCCAGAATATGGAAATGTACTGGCAACTGCAGCAGCTTGCGCTTCCTATGCCGGAATGATCTCAGTGGAAAACGCTTTAAATGTTTTTGAAATGGCGGTTATTTCTCTGATGACTGGAATTTTGTTTGTAACGGCAAGCAATGCATATATAGGAATCGGCGGAAAGCTGGGAACGATAGCGGCAATTTCATGTTTTGCCTGGCTGGGTTTCAAGAAAATATTCGCTGCGATAGATCACAAGTAATGGAGGGATAGGAAGATGAAAATAAATAAAAAAGCATTGATTTCCTATGCGGGAATGATTGCCTTAATAGCGAGTTTGATCTTTGGGCTGTTAGGATATTCCAGTACGAACAGAGAGATCGAAAATATAAAAACAAATTTGCTGACAAGGCATATGGAAAACAATATTATACTCACAAGAAAATATATGAAGGGGAATTACGGAAAGCTCACTGCAGGAAAAGGGACTCTTCTCGATAAAGACGGAAACAGCATTGAAGAAGATACAAACTTCGTAGATTCTGTGATGGAGGATTTAGGAGACCAGGTAACGATTTTCGTTCGGGAAAATGATAATTTTAGAAGAATTGCTACGAATATTATGAATGATAACGAGCGTGCCACAGGAACCTATCTTGGAAAAGATCACAAAGCTTATGAAACAGTACTCAATGGGGATATTTATATTGGCGAAGCAGATGTGTTGGGAGAGAACTATTATACAGCCTATGAGCCTATCTCTGACGACAATGGAAATGTTATTGGACTTTTGTTTATCGGAGTTCCTACAAAGACATTGGATACCATAACAGATGTACATTATGCTGAAGTCAATCGGATTAATACTATTATTTTAGCCCTTAGAGCAGTCGCGTTAGGTTCATTAATCGCACTTGTGACTCTATCTCTTATGGAACAAAGAGCTTTAAGAAAAAATGTAAACCAGCTGGAAGCGGCTCTAGAGGATGAAAAAGAAAAGAAGGAGTAAAATTCTTGACACAGGAGGTCTTTTAGGTTACACTATTACGGTGTTTGAAAAGGTCGCCCCTGTCCTTTTGAACAATATCCAAAAGTCGCCAGCTGCCGAGTGTGCGACCCATAAATCCTCGGTCGGAATAGAATCGCTATTTGACAGCGATGTCTAAGTAGTCAAAATATTGTAAAAAGGAAAGGTAAGGTAATCATGAAAAGCTATGTGGCGAAAGCCGGAGACATCCAAAGAAAATGGTATGTAGTAGATGCTACAGACGTTGTCCTTGGTAGACTTGCTTCTAATGTTGCAAGTGTTTTAAGAGGAAAGAACAAGCCAACATATACTCCTAGTATGGATACTGGAGACTATGTTATCGTAATCAATGCTGACAAAATTCGTTTAACTGGAAATAAGTTACAGCAAAAAGAGTATAAATATTATACAGGATATGCTGGAGGACTTAAAACAATCCGTTATGATGAATTATTAGAAAAGAAACCGGAAAAAGTGATCGAACTTGCTGTTAAAGGTATGCTTCCAAAAGGACCATTAGGAAGACAAATGTATAAAAAATTAAAAGTTTATGCAGGACCAAACCATGACCATGAAGCACAGCAGCCGGAAGTTCTTGAGATTGCGAAATAGGAGGAGTTATAAATGGCTAGTACACAATATTTAGGAACCGGAAGAAGAAAGACTTCTGTAGCCAGAGTTCGTCTTGTACCGGGATCAGGAAAAATTACAATCAATGATAAAGATATAAATGAGTATTTCAACTTTGAAACATTAAGAACAATCGCTAGAGAACCCCTAACATTAACAGAAAACACTGATAAATTCGATGTTTTAGTAAATGTTAAAGGTGGTGGATACACTGGACAAGCTGGTGCGATCCGTCATGGAATCTCTAGAGCCCTTCTAGATGTAGATGGAGAGCTACGTTCTACTCTTAAAAGAGCAGGATTCTTAACACGTGACCCTCGTAAGAAAGAACGTAAGAAGTATGGTTTGAAAAAAGCCAGAAAAAGCCCACAATTCTCAAAAAGATAATATTTATATATTCAAAAAACAGTGCAATAGGGGACATGCACTGTTTTTTTATTGCCTATAATAGAGAGCTGAGTTCAGAAGAAGAACGCTAAGGATACGTATCTCTTATAATAAGAAGATTTTTGAGCAGAGCGAAAAAACATCCACCCCTATAACCTTCTCCCTATAGCCTATAATCTTTCTGTCACTCTTTTTAAAACGTATTTCTCCAAGGATAGCTCCTCCGAGGATAAAGACTGCACCTATAATCTGTACAGGAAGCATTCTTTCCCTTAATATAAGGACAGAAAGAAGGACTGCCGATAAAGGTTCTAGATACCCGCTGATGGCAATAGTCTGGGCTGGTATTTTGCTTAAAGGAGAGAAATATAGATAACATCCGATCCCAGTACTTAGGCCTAATAAAAGAATAGGAATCCAGTTTCCTCCGCTGAATTCAAAACTAAAGCCTTTTGTGATAACTCTAAAGAGAAGAACGAATAAGAATGTAGAAATCAGCTGGATAACAGATTTTTCAAATCCGCCGATACGCTCTCCCAGTTTGCCGAATATTACCATAAAGGCATAAAAAAAGGCAGCAAGTATACCGCAGAGTATTCCGAAAAAAGAGAGCCCGCTTATGGAAGCACCTCTATTAATGAGTACAACACCGAACAAGACAATCAGGATACTGATTAATTTACGAGGGGTAATCTTTTCCTTAAAAAGAACAGGAGAGATTGCCATAACGATAATCGGACCGCAGTAATAAAGAAGCGTTGCTAAGCTGACCCCGATCTGCTGATAAGCCTCATAAAGAAAAGACCAGCTGCAAGCCATGAAAGCACCGGATAAGACTGCAAAGAATATGTCTTTTCTGTATTTTAGAAAGGTCCATGTATTTTGGCTTGCGAGAAAAATCAGCAGCAATAAAATACTCCCTATAAGAGACCTTAAAAAGACAATATCATTGCTTGGAAGAAGGATAAAACTTGCGATGATACCATTAGTCCCAAACAAGAGCAGGGAAGAGATATATTTGATATAGGCTTTTTTATTTAAAGAGTTTGTTTTTTGTTCCATTGTAATTCCTTATAATTCTATGTTCTAATTGTTCTTACGCCAAAAACCGGCATGGTTTTTTTCTTCGATGTTAAATTCGATCATTTTTTCGATTAAATCATAGGGAACGTCTTGTGTCCATTTAATCTTAACGATCATCATTCCATAGCCATATTCTCTCTTCTTTAACTCTTCTTCAAATATTTGAATCGTTTTGTTTTCCGGACAGATAGACAAATGATTCTTTCTTATATTTAAAGACAATATAAATGTCCCGTGATCCGTATAGACCGGCTCGTTCCATTTGATCTCTCTTTTGAGCTGAGGATGTTTTTCATCGATCCAGCGGACAATTTCCCAGAAACGCTTTTTGTGTTTCGGGTTTTCATGTTTTTCTATAAACTCGTCAAATTCATGCATTGTATTCTCCTAAATTCGAAATCGTTTCTTGATTTCAAGGGTGATAAGATCTCCATACTGGACTAAAGTAAAAAGGAGCAAAGAGATTCCTAAAAAAGTGGATAAATAAGCAGGAACAGGACTTTTCGCGATTCCCAGCAGTAAAAGTATTCCTGGAATAACACTTAAAACTGCAGCCAGCATAAGATACAAAAGCCCATCGATAAGAGACAGTCTTACAAATTTCAAAGACAGCACAAGTGCAAACAGTACAATGATACAAGAAAAAGGAAGGGCAAAGCTTAAGGACCAGCCTCTCCACCCGTTGATAATATCCGTATAGATCGCTAAAAGATTTAAAGTAACTAAAAGATAAAGAAAGCTCTTTGCGATATTTCTTCTTTTTCGGATCAATATAGTTACACTAAGCCATAGAGTAGCTACACCTATAAGAATTGCTTGAAAAACTTCTCCTTCTCTATTTAAGAAAAAATAATTAATGGCTAGTAAGCCCACCACAAGAAGGAAGGAGAGTAATAAAAGTACATTTGTCAGTTTATAGCGGTTGAATTTTAGTGGAATATTCGGATAGGGATTCGTTTCTTTTTTGATTTCTTCCAACCATTCATCGCAAAGAGGGCAGTAGTCTTGATCTCCTTGGATTTTCACATCGCATTTTTTGCAATAACTCATAATAATCTCCTAATCGTACAATTCATTGGCTCTGATAGTTATAGGAATATCGAATTTTCGAAGTTTTTCGGCAAAATCTCTTTCGATTTTTCTCTCCACGAATGGGGATGTGAATGTAATTGTTAATCGGTCGCCGTAGCTGATCATACAAAACTGGGGCCTTACTGTAGCTGTTAAAAATCCCGCATCGATAATGTGTTCTCTCAGTTCTTCCGGAATATCAAGTTTACCTAGATTTGACATGGAAAGAGTGAGCCCGCGATTGTTTAGACGATTAATCTGTCTAAGGGCGAAGTCTTTTATTGGTCTTAGGAGAACTCTTCCGATGGGAATATTTTCGGATTGAACCAGTTTTCTAACCTTTTCTTCAATGTAATCAATTCTCGTCTGTTGGATCAGCTGTCCTTTTAAAGATCTGCACAGATCCTCAAAGTTATAGTCTTTAGTAAACGGATAGGAAATTTTAGCTGTATAAAAGAAATTTCTTGCAGAATTCGAAGGAAAAAACTGTCTAAGATTTACAGGAACAGAGATCCTGAGGCAAATGTTTTTTTCTTTTCCATAGATAGAATAGGCTGATTCCATAAACAAAGCTGTTAGAAAGATAGTCATAGAAACACGGTATTCTCTAGAAATTTCCAGAGTTTTTTTAACAGGAACAATCATCTCAACAATATTCATTCGATGATCCGGAGTGTATTTTCCTCGAATATGAAGAACTTTACGGTTTGTTCTTGGACTTTGTGATAAAAAAGGTTTTGCGATTTTTTTTGCTCCCTTTGAGAAATGATAGAGAGCCGATCGGGCAGACTTGATATAGTCTGATTCTTTTTTATGGTCGAAATGATCGTAGAAACTGTCTTCGTAAAACTGTTTCTTTTTAAAGGGATCTGCACCTCGTACAGC
>JAAZME010000212.1 GCA_012798975.1 Gallicola sp. | reverse complement strand
CCAGGTTACCCCCACTGTATCTACAGCGGCATTTTTCCCTGTTTTCATATCCGTATTCGTATCGCCGAAGTAGAGCACTTCCTCTTTTGAAACTCCAAGTTTTTCCATAACAACATTAAGCATATCCGGTTCAGGTTTTCTGGAAATTCCGTCCTCTAAGGCGCTGATATAGTCAAGCTCTGCTGAAAATACACTTTCTACTAAATTTTCCGCCGCCATTTTTCTTTTATTTGTACAAATTGCAATCATACGGTTTTCTTCTTTTAATTTGCAAAGAACTTTTTCAATTCCCGCATATGGTTTTGTAAGGTCGTCCTTCAGCTGATCATAGGTTTCCAAATAGTCCGGATAAACTCCTTGGAACACAAACTCTTCTTCGCCGGGCTGAATCCTGCCTTCGCTTTTCAGATATTCTATTGCTCTTCTTACAAGAACTGCAGGTCCGTCTCCTGCAAAATAATTAAAATGTTTCTTTTGAATACTAGGAAGACCGTAACGCCTTAACACGCTGTTAAAGGTTCTTGCAATAATTCCCAAAGAATCGACTAATGTTCCATCTAAATCAAATACAAAAAGCTTATACATAATTCCTCCATGTTTCATACATTCCCACACCGCAGGCTAAAGTCAAGTTTAAAGAATCTACTTCATCCGTTTGAGGGATAAAAACTTTCTGTATTCCCTCTTTAGAAAAGGCTTCGCTTAGACCTGCTCCTTCATTCCCGAAACAAAGGGTGAAGGGCATAATATATTGGGTTTCGTTTAATTTCCGACTGCTATAATCTAAGACAAAAGCGTATAGATTATGATTCGGCCATTTTTCAAGATACTCTTCAAGGGTTTTAAACGCAGAAATGCGTATGCTGAAGAAGGAACCCATACTACCCCGGACCACCTTTGGATGATAATAATCGCAAGTATTTCCTATCAAAACAAGATCCTTAAAACCAAACCCGGCCATTGTTCGTATAATTGTGCCGAGATTTCCCATATCCCTGACCTCTTCTAATAACAGGTGATTATCCCCTTCTATCTCTGGAATTTCTTTTTTAAACACCGCCGCCGCAAATATCTTTTTCTTATTGCCGATTCTTTCCAATGTCTTTTCTTCAAAGGTATAAGGAATTGCTTTTGAATCCAGCAAATGAATCATTTTTTCTTTCTCGTTAAATTCTCCCGACAAAATCACCCGAATAATCAGCTCCGGCCGTTTTTTTATAATCTCAAAAGTGGGAAAGGGTCCTAAAGTATAGGAATATTCCATTTCTTTTTTGTAAGCTCTTAATCTTTCCATTTGTGCTCCTTTCATTTTTCCGTCTTTTCAACTGTCTTTATTATACCTCAGGAAGAACTCTTCTACGCAAAAACAATAGCAGCCGTTCATTGAAACTATAGATTATTTGCAGTTATTTAAAAATCTCTCTTAATCTGCTGACCCTATCTTAATAGAAATAGAGGAAAGCAGCTGTTCCTTTAAAAAATAATGCGAAAACATCTTAAATAATAGGAATAAAAAAACAGCAAAAAAACCGAAAGAACATTCTTTGAATGCGCTTTCGGCTAATTCTATCTTTCTTACTATCGTATACAAGTTTGTTGAGTTTAACAGCCGCAGGCTCTTTTCATTTTTCCTAGATCTAAAAAGGATCCTGCCTCTCTTACTTGTACAATGCCCATATTTTTTTCAAATCGCCTTGGAATTCACTGTATTCCCAATGTTTTTGGGTGTTTTGAAGATTGTTGGGATCATTTATAATATATTTCCCGTCCTCATCTACTCCTACAAGCATCATGATATGGCCTACCTGAGTAAACTGGCCCGGCTTTACAGATATAATAATCGGGTGTCCTTCTTGCAGATGTTTTTTCATCTGCCTATCGTCCTTAGGCAGTTCTTCCAGCTGAAGACCGTATTCCTTTGCCATAAAAGGATAATAATCCCAGCCTGTTCCGCTGTCGTTGCTAAATCCGTTTTCTTCTGCTATTTTTGCCATCTCAGCTGGTGTTGTTTTTGTTCCAGTAATTCCGCTTACTGCCATTGCCATAACCGTCGGCGCACATCCTGTATAGCCGATGATTCCTCCTGCATATTTTTCATAGCCCCAACGATCATCCCATTGGATATAATACGGAAATTTTTCACTGTTGATACTTTCTGGATATCGGAATTTATTCTCTACAGCAGGATCGATGGATTTTGCCACGAAGTCTATAGCATCGAAATTATTTCCCGAAAGCTTTATCAGCGGATCAGACAAATTATCGATATTATCCACGATACGCTTTGCATTGGGATTCGTTTTTGCAGCAAGGTTTAAATTGTGTATCCAGTTCTTTTTCTCATAGGTGCCGAATACCGGCTTTTCAACAGTTCCTGCGCTTTGAGCTGTATTGCTGCCCTCTGGTATTCCTCCGCCTGAATCTACTGTTGTGATTGCCACTTCTTCTTTATTCGGTTCTTTATTCATTAAACTCATGAAACTTCTTCCTGTTAAGAACACAACAAAAACAAGAACTAAGAGAAATAATCTTCTCCGCCTTCTTTGTGCTCTTATTCTTTTTTCACGAAGCCTTCTCTGTCTTCTTCTATACTCTAGAGAATCCCTTTCAGAAAGATTCGGTCTTGAACCAGACCTTTCTCTTCGAGCCCTTCTTCGTTCCTGAGTATTGCTAGAAGAAGATCTTCTCCGACGCTCCCCGGAATAAGTTCTTCTATTATTATTTGACATTGTTCATCCCCTCAGCTTTATTTTACTATATCCGAGTGTTTTTATCTATAAAGACAGGGTTTTAGAAATGCCTTAGTTTAAAGATATTAAAATAAAGTAAATTTTTTACAATAATATTTTCTTCTCTTTTCTTTTTTCAAAAACAGAAACTGTAGTGAAGCCGCATTCCTTTAATAATTCTACAGCTTCTTCCACCCCTTTTCCTATATCTCTAGCCTGATGCGCATCGGATCCGATAGTGATAATCTCTCCGCCCAACTCTTTATACCATTCTAAAACCTGCTTTTTAGGATGCATATAAGGAAGTCCCTTTCGAGGTCCTGCAGTATTTACTTCAATTCCCTTATTTCTGGAAATGAGATTCTTCAAAGTAGGAATTAAATATTCTTTATATTCGCAGATATCTGGAATACTCTTTATATCATCTATATAACGATCCATATAATCGATATGGCCTAAAACATCAAATTCTTTCGATTCCTCTACCGCTTTTTGCGTTTCTTCGTAATAATACTTATAAAAATCTTTTATATCTTTAAATTTCTCTATCACAAAATCCGTAACCAGGTCTTCTCCGTTGATTTCATGAATCGAACCTATTACAAAATCAAAAGGAAAACTTCTCACAATTTCATCATTTACTTGGGCAGTCGTTGTCTGAATTCCCACTTCGATACCAGAAAGGAATTTAATCCTACCGCTGTATTTTTCCTGCAATTTATTATACTTCGCGAAATAGCCTTCAATATCCAGCATTTTCCGATAATCTTCATGAGGATAAAATAAATCAAGATGATCCGTAATAGAAAGATAATCTATGCCTAATTCTATAGCCTTTTCTATATTTTTTTCCATGGGAGTGGAACTGTCGAAAGAAAATTCGCAATGATTGTGCAAATCCATTATTAAACTCATAATTCCTCCTAATTTTTCACATAAAAAACCACGAAAGAATGGATATTCATTTCATGGATTTAGGTACAATAATTATTTATAAAAATTCGTCTCGGTTGCGCTCTTCTATCCGACGAGATCTTCGTCGTCTCTTTTCGATCTTTTCTTTTCTAGCATCTGTCTGTACATCCGCCACTTCTAATACGGATTTGAAAATCAAAACTATAAAGGTTGCTGCCACAATTCCAACAGGTCCCCCTACAATCCATGCTAAAAGAAAAATCGCCACTGAAAAGATCGGTCTGATTCCTAAGGATTTACCAATCACATAAGGTTCTGCTAGTTGACGGATGACTACATTAATTACAAATATCACTCCAAGCCCTGCTGCTAAGGGCAGCTCGTTTGTAATTACTCTTAAGATCATCCACGGGATAAGAACCGCTCCCGACCCAAGTATCGGTATGAAATCCACCACTGCAACTAAAATAGCCTTTAGTATAAAATGCTCCACATTTAATATTCGTAATCCGATGGCTGTTATGACTAAGGTGATCGCCGATAAAATCAACAGCGCTTTCAAATAATCTATAAAATTTCGTCCTGTTCTTT
>JAAZME010000345.1 GCA_012798975.1 Gallicola sp. | reverse complement strand
ACTCCGCCTAAAAAATAAATCCCTTCTTTTACAATATCTGCGGAGATATCTGGCGGTATTTTTTCTAGAACATCCCTTGTACTCTTTACTGTTTCAAGTATGATCGGATTGATTCCTTCGATAATATCTGATGCAGTAATTTGAATCGTTTTTGGCATTCCCGTAACGAGATCCCTTCCCGTTACTTCCATTGCATTTTTTTGATCGTACTCTTCTATAGAACCTAGTTTTATTTTGATCTCTTCTGCAGTTTGAATTCCAATTAATAAATTAAAATTCTTTTTAAGAAGATACTGAATATTTGAATCAATATCTTCCCCTCCCATCATCTCGCAATGAGAAGCAACCACTCCTCCCAAGGATACAACGGAAGCTTCTATTGTACCGGCGCCTACATTGATCAGCAAATGCCCGTCGGGTCTTTCAACATCGATATCAAGACCGACTGCCGAGGCAATATTCTCTTCCACAAGCCGAACATCCCTAGCCCCGGCATGTAGACCTACATCTTCAACCGATCTTCTCTCCACATCTGTCAATCCCATAGGTATCGTGATCGCTAAACGAGGCTGAAATAAAGAATACCCTTTGACTGCTTTTCTCAAAAAATAAGTCAGCATTGCCTGGGCAGTCTCGAAATCTGCTATAACACCATGCTCTAAAGGTCTTACTGCAAGGATATTATCTGGAGTTTTTCCCAGCATTTCCTTCGCTTCGTTTCCTACAGCCCGCACTTCATAATTGCTCATATCTATAGCGACAACTGAGGGTTCATCTATAAGTATGGTACCGTCTTTTTTAGAAATAATCGTTCTAGATGTTCCTAGATCTACCCCTAAATCGGCGGGAAATATTTTCAATAAAATCGACATCTTTTCTCCTTAAAAATAACTCTGTTCTTTCATGCTAAGATAGTTCTTATCCCCCACGATAATATGATCTAATACGCTTATCCCTATAATTTCTCCCGCTTTTACAAGCCTCTTCGTAATTTCAATATCCTCCCGGCTGGGTTGTACATCACCGCTGGGGTGATTATGAATAAGTACGATGGAATTTGCGCTTTTTCTTATAGCCGGTTTAAACACTTCTCTCGGGTGAACGATCGAAGCGTTAAGGCTTCCTTCTGATACCATTTCCTCTGAAAGAATTCTATTTTTCGTGTCGAGAAGTAGAATACAGAAATGCTCTTTCATTTTATGACAGAGTTTTCGATAATAATAATCTGCTATACTAGAAGGATTTTTTATTTGAATACTGCGTCTTTTCTCTTCCATAAACAGTCTTCGCCCAAGTTCAACCCCCGCCAGTATCGTTGCAGCCTTTGCTCTTCCGATTCCTTTTATATTTTCAAGTTCTTCTACCGTTATATCGTTAAAATTAGGCTCCTGCTTAATTCTTTCCAGCACATTGCCCGCAACCTTAATAACATTCTCGCCTCTTGTGCCGCTTCCGATTAAGATTGCCATAAGCTCATCTTCTCTTAAGGCTTCCAATCCCAACTGCACCAACCGTTCCCTTGGTTTTAAATGGGATGGAAGATTTTTAAATTGTCTATTTGAATTTTCGTCCATTTCGATAACTCCTATTGCTTTCATTCCAAACCCGCTTTAGCTGTTTCGTGGTGTATTTAGATGCGAGACCGACAAAATAACCTGTAACAACACTTAATAATAAAAGCAGGGGCAGATAGATAAAGATTCGCAAATTATTTAAAATAAAAGAGGCTACTAAAACTTGAGCCAGATTATGAAAAAATGCTCCAATGAAACTGACACCGATTAAGGATAAAGATCTTATATATTTATAGGCTAAAAACATCGCAATTGTGCTCGCTATCGCACCAAAAAAGCTATAAAAAAAGGACATCACCGATCCTGTCAGTAAAATCATCAACATCGATTTTAGAGTTCCTATGACAAGTCCTTCTTTAAATCCAAAAACTACAACAGCAGACAAGATTATTATATTCGACAATCCAAGTCTTGCCCCGGGAATGGCGATAGGGATCGGCAAAGATGTTTCTATAAGGGTCAGCACAAGGGCTGCCGATGTTAATAAAGATAAAAACAACCACTTTCTCATACTATTACCTTAATAATTAATCGCATCAAATTCATTTCCTTTATCATTCTTGATTTCAACAATAAAACGATTCGGCAGACATACGATCATCTCGCCGGAATTTTCAATATATCCTTGTCTTACGCAGATCTGATCGTCGCAGTCTGCTTCGTGCATATGGATTTTTTCATTATCCACTTCAATAATATTCAATCCATATTCTGTCTCATATGTATACTGTTTCTTGCTGCTTTGACCTAGTGTAATCTTTTCCACTTCTTTGCCGTCTATCTGTATACTGGCATAATTTTTGCCGCTGTTTATTTGTGTTGCATTTATTCCAATAAAAAGGGTTAATGAAATAAGGATAATAATTACTGCTGTTATTTTATCGCCTTTTGTCATCGTTTCCCCCTTTTTAGTCCTTTAATAAGTTTAACACTTAAAGGGGTCCCTTTCAAGAAAGTGCTCCAGTCTTTGCACTAAAAAAAGGAAGTTTCCTTCCTTATTTTTAGCTTGCTTTTTCTTCTGTTGTATTCTCTTTATTAACAAGTCCTGGGTGTATACATTTTGTAGGACATTTATCGATGGCAGCTTGTACCTGAACGGGGTCCAGGTCATCTGACGGGGTGAATACAGATAAATTATTCTCCAGTTTGAATCCATCTGGACATTGTTTTACACAAATTCCACAGGCGATACAGCCTACAGAACAAGCTTGTCTCACAAATTTTCCTTTATCTTTATT
>JAAZME010000331.1 GCA_012798975.1 Gallicola sp. | reverse complement strand
AGTACTCTTCTAAAAGATCGCTGTATTTTGAAATTAATGTTGTATATCCATCGCTGCAGGAAATTAAAAGCAGAGGTTTTCCTTCTTTTTTTAGTTCTTTTCCTAATTCAATCATCTTTAGCGGAAATATTTCATCCGTGTCAAAATCTTCAAAGGTCTGAACCGTTACAATTTTTGAATCTTGAGTAAAGCTTAAAGGTTCTTTCCCCAAAGCGATAGAATGAACTCCGTATGCCTCATGAAAAGACCTTGCTGTTCCATAAGCATTAATATCTGTTCCTAAAATAATCGGTATAAAATCAACGTCCTGCATAATTAACTCACTTTCTTATAAAAATCGCTAAATCTCTTAGCCCAATCGTAATCTTCTTTTGTAATATCTGAACTAGCGTCTTCTATATTCTTATATTCCAAACCGTAAATCGCAAGCCATGGGAGTTCTTTTTCCCCAATACTTTTTCTTTGATTAAGATAGTTCCTATAGCTTATCAATTCTTTTTGAAGCTCTAATCCTTTTTCTGTATAAGAATAATGTTCAACATTTTCATTCATTATTCGTGAACTGCTTGTCTTCATATATTCGTTCTTTAATAAATAGCCGATAGATTCGCCGCGAAGGTCCTGCATATTTTCTCGGATGTTTTTCTCTTCCTTCTTCCGAAATTCCGGCTCCATTAAAAGAATGCCGCCGGGCAGTTTGTTCAGCAATACAAACCAGTTTCTTTCGTGATTGCTTTCAAACACGGGGCTTCCCTCTAAAATATATCTTCCATCTTCTTTTCTGACCACATCGTCAATAATCCATTTTAATAGATATTCCTGCAAAAAGGAAGAGGCATCGGATAATCCGCTTTTTTGAAGGGGAAAGAAATAATATTCTTTCTTGTCCTTCTTTGGAGGAATATCAGATACATCCGTGATATCAGCAAAAAGGACATAGGGTCCTTCTTTTTTATTATTTCGATTCAAAAGGATAATTCCCAGGATAAATAAAACCAGTATGCCGAATGCCGCTATCGGAAGCCATGAAAGTGCTAGATTAGAATTCATTTTTTACCTCCCTTAAGAATAGCTGTGCCAGTGCATCTTTAGGATCTCTTTCGTTATAGCAGACGTCATAAACCATTTGCGTAATAGGAAGATCTACATGATACTTTTCTCCTAAAGCAACCATCGCCTTGGCAGTATAGTAGCCTTCTGCAAGTTTATTATAATCTTCACCCGTAACTAAACACTCTCCGAACTTTCGATTCTGAGAGAACTTTGAAAAAACAGTTGCTTCATAATCTCCCAAGTGGCACAGACCATAAGCCGAGAATGGATTTCCTCCCATCCCTTCGATAAGCCTAGAAACTTCTCTTGTTCCCCGGCTCATCAGCGCCCCTTTTAAAGAAGCTAGATTCATTCCGTCTAAAGCCCCTGCAGCGATTCCTATCACATTTTTAGCAGCTGCTCCTATTTCATTGCCCACTAAATCATTTCCATAATAGAAACGGATCAATTCGCTTGAGAATTCATTTACTAAATAATATTTACAATCTTCATACAGGGAATCGATAACCATACAGTTGGGAACGCCTCTATAAAACTCCTGAGGATGGCCCGGTCCGATCCATACAGCAATTCGATTGCTGTAATCTACATATTCCGACACTACTTGACTCAGCCTTTTCCTAGTACTGATCTCAATGCCCTTCATGCATAGAATGAAGATCTTATTTTTTAAAGAATACTCCCTAAGCTCTTCCATCAGATCTCGAAGCTTTTGGGAAGGAATCGAGATTATAATAATGTCGCTGTCTTCTATTTCTTTCAGATCATAAATCAGCTTTGTTGTCTTTTCCAACTGGATAATGCCGTTGCCCCCGGTTTCTCTAAACCTTTTCATATTGGAAGAGTCTTCTCTTCCGTATAATGAAACATCTTTTCCGATATGATCTAAATACCATGCGATAAAAGATCCCCATCTTCCCGCTCCTATCACTGTAATTTTCATCTTCAACACCTACTTATAATATTTTAACTATTATATCAAATAACAGCCTTCTATCCTACTTTCTTATTCTCTTCATAAAAAAAGCCAGAGTAAATTATTCTACTCTGGCAAAAGTTCCTATTAAATTTTCTTCGTTTGCTGCTTTCTGTTTTATCTCCAACTATTGTAATTGATAGCGGAAGATCAAAATATTTTGATCATTTTTCTGCTTCAAACCTGATTTAAGCACTTTTACTTTTCTGCCATCTGAAATTTCGATATCCTCATCGACAATGCCATTCATAAATGTATCTACTTCTTCTGCATTGGCTGGCTCTACATCTACCTTCACTCCCCACGGAAGTGCCATCACTGCCTGAGGGTCTCACGTATCGCAGGCTCCATCTGCTCTTTCTTGAAGATTTTCTTCAAGAAGTTTAATTAATTCTTCTTTATAGTTTCCAGTTGATCCAAACATAATATTCCTCCTTTTTTCGATATGAAATTAATTGCATATCCATATGTATTATTATATACCTTCGACTCTCCACATTCAAACACTATGAAATATTATGTATTGTATATTAAAATTAAGTAAACCTATAGATTCTGGGTATTTATAATTACACTGATTATTTCATATTCTAAAATAAAAGGAGATTATTATGACGAGTCAAGAAAAAGAATTATTATTGTATATTTACGACAAATATAATGAAGAAGGCAAGGAAACCATCCACATCGATTATTACGATGAAGATGTTGAAAAAGAAGAAAGTTATGATCGAAGCGGAGACATCGACAATATGCTTGCTGAAATGATTTCAGAAGATTTAATCGAAGAAAAAGCTCGGACTGTCGGTTTTGTAGAAGTATCATTGACACAAGGCGGTATCGCCATGGCCAAAAAACTTAAGAACGAATAAAAAGCCCGAATATCGGGCTTTTTTTCATTATAAAGGCATATTTTCAGGAAGCCAAGCTTCCTCTTCTCCAATTTCTCTGATAAAGATTCGTCCTGAATTCTTTTGATCTTTTGCTTGTATATATTTAAAAATCATTTTATTCGGATCCGCCATCCCGATAATTTCGATTTTTCCTGTTACATGGCTTAAACCAAAACGGAATGATTTCGCAAGACCATTTAACATTCCCTTTGCTTTATCTACAATATCCACCCCTTCTTTAAAAGGAACTTGGAATTGATCTTTAACGCCTTTTACAGGACGGCATTGAAATAAATAGTAAGGCATAATTCCGTTTGCTGTAAGTTTTGAAAAAAGCTCAGCTATTGTATTCGGATCATCATTTACACCTTTTAATAAAACAGTTTGATTTCTTATAACCGCTCCCGTTTCTTGAAGCAACGAAATACTTCTCAAAGACTCTTCTGTTAATTCTCGGGGATGATTATAATGGGTCACTATATAAAGCTGTTTTTTCTTATTATACTTTTTCAACAGCTGAATTAATTTATCTGATTCTAATATTCTTTGAGGGAATACGACCGGCGTTCTTGTTCCAAAACGTATAAAGTCTAGATGGTCTATAGCCGTTAACTCTTATAATAGATACTCGATCTGCCCATCCTCTAACAAAAAGGAGTCTCCTCCAGATACTAAAACATTATTAATTTCCTCATGTTCTTTTAAATAATCGAAGATTTTTCCCCAAGACTTTGTAACTTCTTCCGTTTCTCCTCCTACCAGTCTTTTTCTAAAACAAAAACGGCAGTACATCGCGCAGGTACTTGTAGAGAGCATTAGTGCAGTTTGGGTATATTTATGCTGCAGCCCTATAACTACTGTGTTGCTGCCTTCTCCGGATGTATCAAAAGAACCGCTGTCTTCGCTTTCATAGACTGCAGGGATACACAGCCTTGCAATAGGATCTTCTTTAAACCGGCTCCAGTCCACTAAATCTATATAGTTTTTAGGAATACTCATGGGGTAGCGTTCAATAATTTTCTGAAGCTCTTTCTTTTCTTCGTCCTTTAAAGGGAGCTTTTTATATTTTTCTAATTCTTCTACTGTTGTGATATTATGATTTAATTCTTCTTTCCAATTCAAATAATTCCTCCTTTGTAAAGCTATTCTAGTCCTGTATTAAAATACATAGCTTACTATTATTAGAATAATATTATAACATAAAGGGAAATTTTCCATTTCTTTAAAATTATTGTTTTAATGAATAGTAGGTAAAGGCAGCAGCTGCTATTTGTTCTTCGAGCTGGTTCGTTACTCTTACTTCTATAAAACTGATTCTATTTCCTTTTTTAAGAAGAAAGGCTTCGAATCGTAAAGATTTTGAATTTTTTGTATTGTTGAGATATTGTATTTTTCCTTCTATTGTAGAAGAGTTTTCCCCATAAAAGTCCATTAGTGTTCCGCAGCAGGAATCAGACAATGCGTAGATCAATCCACCATGAACCCATCCGTTTCCATTTAGATGCTTCTCTTCAATTTTTCTTAATACCATCCTGCTGTAACCTTCCCTTACTTCTTCGACCTCTCCGCCGATCAGTTCTACAAAAGGAACAGCTTTTTTCCTTGCTGAATGTTCTTTTTTACCCATAATACCTCCCTACATAAAAAAAGTGGAGAGCTTATAAAAAGAGTAGTAGAGTGTAAAAGTGAAGTTATGGTAGAAAAACGAAAAAATCATTCGTTTTCTCCATAGTATAAAATATTTTTCAAACCCTTTTCCTCCATATCCTAAATATAGAGAATCTTTTTGTACTGATCTTGAGTTTTCTTGTCCAAATATCACATAAGAAACAAGTCTTTCGTT
>JAAZME010000125.1 GCA_012798975.1 Gallicola sp. | reverse complement strand
TTGGCCCTAATGTTACTTTTACAGTATCAGATAATTTATTGATTCCAGCTTCGATTAACTTTCTGGAATCTTCTCTAAACTTAATTTCTTTTGCCATACTTTTTAACCTCCTATTCAACAATCGCTAATACATCATCTAATTTTACAACAATATATTCTTCATCTTTTATTGTTACTTCAGTTCCTGCATATTTTGAATAAACAACTTTATCGCCTACTTTTATTACATCTTTTGTATCGTCATCATTTAAAATCTCTTCGCTTACTGCAACAACTTCAGCTACTTCTGGTTTTTCTTTTGCAGAGTTTGGCAAAACAATACCCGAAGAAGTTTTTGCTTCCTGCTCTTCAATCATTTTAATTACTATTCTTTCACCGATTGGTTTTAATCCCATAATAAATTCCTCCTTGAGCTAATAATTCTTAGCACTAGTGTGTTGTAAGTGCTAACAGTGCTATACTTATAATAATCTATTTGACGTCAACTTACAAGAGCTGATTTAAATATTATTTTTTTATTTTTGCAACTTTTAGGTGTTTTATCTATTATTTTCTTCGTTTTTCAGTAATATTCTTTCCTTTTGAAATTTGTAACTTGCTGCTATAAGATTTATGATGGATGTAGTATCCAATACTAGATAATCAAGTTATATAAAGCAGGTGCATTATGAACAGCAACTTTAAACCGATCCGCTTTCTGCGGTGGGACGAACTGCCGGATTTTGATCTCTATATCGATCAAATGATTCAAATCGTCGTCGACCAGCTGGAAGATTTTTCTCTTTTTTACGAAGACACTATTCTTTCAAAATCTATGGTCAATAATTATGTAAAAAAGAAAATCATGCCGAAACCAGAACGCAAGAAATACAACAAGAGCCATCTAAGCCAGCTTATGGTTATCACAATCTTAAAGCCTGTCCTTACCATGTCCGAAATACAAACAGCCATAAACGTCGCCTTAAAGAGCAACCCCAACGACAAAGCCTACGACCTGTTCTGCTTGTCTTTGGAAACTACTTATGAATGGATGTGGCATCTTTATCATGGCGAACAAAGACAGATCAACCTCTGCGAACAAGGCCCATTTGAACTGGCGGGACTTTCTTTATGGGGAAAATACTTCACAAAACAAACGATACTAGAACAAAGGAAGGACTTTTTAAATGAACAGTAGAGAATTAAAATACGAACGATGGAATTTTTATACCCATTTAACTGGAGTTGTTTTAGGAATTATCTTTGCCTTTCTGCTGATTTTTCCAGCAGTACAAGAAGGCAATATGACAAAAATAGTGTCCTTCAGCATCTATAGTTTCTGTTTTATCCTGCTTTTTCTCTCCAGCAGCATTTATCACATCACATCCAACCGAGATCTAAAACGTATCTTGCGGATATTCGATCATGTTTCTATCTATTTCTTTATCGCCGGATCTTATACCGCGGTGCTCATGAATGTACTAGAGGGCTGGCTGAGAGTTTTGATGATGACTATTGTTTGGGCTTGTGTTGTTATCGGAACCAGTTATAAAATATTCACTTATAATAATTATGATAAATACAAGGGGCTTTCGACGTTCCTTTATATTATCATGGGCTGGCTGGCGATCTTCGTTATAAAACCTATTCTAGCCAATGCATCCGTTAATTTTCTTCTATGGATTGTAGCCGGCGGTATTCTTTATACAGCAGGGACCTACTTTTATAAAAGCGAACGATTTTATTATAATCATGTCATCTGGCATTTTTTTGTACTCATTGCAGCTATATGCCATTTTATAGGTATTTATCTTTATCTAGCATAAGAAACCTTAATGAGGTTTCTTTTCTTTTTTTCCGATGCCTTTCGCTCTGCCGTAATAGAATAGATACTGCTGGGCGTAACCTGCCTCTTTGCCGAATAATTCTACAGATTTTCGATGAATCTCCTTTTTGCTCCCTTTTTCTCCGAAAATATATTCCTCCATTACCCGATGAATCCACACATCTACTGGAAACACCTCCATTCTCTGATAGGCAAAAAGAAGAATACAATCCGCAACCTTCGGCCCTACTCCAGGAAGATCCAGCAGCTCTTTTCTTAAATCCTCTGTGGAAAGACTTCCCGCTTTTGCCAAATCAAACTCTCCGGAAAGGATTCTTTTTCCAGTTTCTATTAAGACTTTATCTCGATAGCCTACCTTTATAATATTTCGCAGTTCTTCTTGCGAGGCCTTTGAAAACTCTTCCGGATTCGGAAAGGAGTAAAGGGCTCTTCCATTATATTCGCCGATTTCCTTCCCGTATATTCTCGACAAATCTTTTACTGCCTTCGTAATTCTAGGTATATGATTATTCGCAGAAATAATAAAAGTCATGATCGTTTCAAAGGGGTCTTGTTTCAAAATCCTTATGCCTTTGCCGTATTCCGTAGCTTCCTTCATAAGAGGAATAGTATCGATTCTTTCAATAATCCCTTTGTAATCTGTTTGCAGATCAAAATAGGAGAACCACTCTTCTTTTTGGTCTTTCTCGGAAAAAATCCAAGATATATTTTTCCCCTCTTTTTTGACATTTGCCCACTGATCCTTATGCACTGTAGTAAAAGATCCGTCTTCTTCCATATCCCAGTGAAATGCCTGACCGCAGCTTAATATCTCTAACGGATCGAAATTTTCAATCCAATTTTTATTTTTACTGATTTTCTTTTCCATATTTTTCCTTTATTTAAAAAGAAGGAACTGTTATTGAACAGTTCCCTCGCTTAAAATTTTAGATTATTGTACCCATCCTCTGACTTTCATCGTTTTGTAAACTCTTTCTACAGAGTACATATAACTTGCGTCGCGCATTGGCACATTATGTTTTTCTTTCATATCCCAGATAGCATTGAAAGCTTTTACCATAGTTTCGTCTTCTTTTTGTTCTACTTCTTTTTCATTCCAGTAGTATCCGTATATATTTTGTACCCACTCAAAGTAAGATACTGTTACTCCGCCTGAGTTCGCAAAAATATCAGGTACAATTGTAACACCTTTATTGTTTAGCACTTCATCCGCTTCAATTGTTACAGGACCGTTTGCTCCTTCGATAACAACTTTCGCCTTAAGTGTCTCAGCAACATCTTTAGTGATGGCATTTTCTAACGCTGCCGGTACGATAACATCTACCTCTAAAGCCCAAAACTCTTCTGGAGAAATTGCTTCTGCTTTCGGATAGCCGTATAAACCATTATTTTCTTCATTGTATTTTGCAAGATCTTCATAATCAAGGCCTTCTTTGTTATAAATCACATAATTGCCTTGTTGTTTAGACCACTCTGCTACAGCGATTACTTTTCCGCCCATTCTTTGAAGGTTCTTCACTGAAAAACTTCCTACATTTCCGAAACCTTGTACTGCAAATGTAGTTTTATTCATGTCCATATCTAATTTATTAAGAGTCTCTCTCGCTGCCACAGCTACACCATATCCTGTGGCTTCGTTTCTTCCCTCAGAACCCCAGAAATAAAGCGGCTTTCCTGTGAATACACCGATAGTCTGCTCTCCTGTCAATTTACAATACTCGTCGATCATCCAGGACATAATTTCGCCGTTCGTATTAACATCCGGTGCAGGAATATCGATTTTTTCGCCTAAATAGCGGTATAGACCATCCACGAAACCTCTTGACAATCTTTCCAATTCTCTTTCTGAAAGCTCTTCCGGATCTACGATAATTCCGCCTTTCCCGCCTCCATAAGGAAGTCCCGCTACAGAACATTTAAATGTCATCCAAATCGATAAAGCTTTTACTTCATCTCTTGTAACAGCCGGGTGAAAACGCAATCCGCCTTTAGTCGGTCCCATTGCATTATTATGAGCTGAACGAAAACCTTTAAACACTCTCGTTGTGCCGTCATCCATCTTCACAGGGATAGACAATTCGATCACTCTTTGAGGTTCTTTTAAAATCTCATATACATACGATTCTAAGCCCAATTTATCACAGGCTTTTTTAACTTGTGCTTGCGCACTTTCCAACGGATTTAATGTTTCTTTACTCACGAATGGTACCTCCTTTAAAAAATTACAGTTCATTTTACCATCTCATTTATAATAATACAAGTATTTTTTTAAATATCTATCTTA
>JAAZME010000298.1 GCA_012798975.1 Gallicola sp. | reverse complement strand
TGGAGATGCCATCTTAAGAGCCTTTGAAAAAGTATCGGGAAGAATTCCGGTTCGTCCTTCTATCGCAGGGCTTATGGGTGCGATGGGAATGGCGCTGATTGCCCAAGAACAGTCTACGGGACAGTCGACGATTGCAGACTTGGAGTTTTTAGAAAACTTCAGCTATAAACAAAAGCAGACACACTGCGGACTTTGCAGCAATAACTGCGCCTTAAGCATCAATATCTTCAACAACGGTAAAAAGTATATTACAGGAAACCGCTGCGAAAGAGGAGCAGGTATCGTTACAAAAGACGAGAACAAACTGCCAAATCTTTACAGATATAAATATAAAAGACTTTTCGATTATTACACTCCTTTAACGAAAGAACAGGCTTCAAGAGGTGTTGTAGGACTTCCAAGAGTTTTAAATATGTATGAAAATTATCCATTATGGTTTACCTTCCTTACAAGTTTAGGCTTTAGGGTTCAACTATCCGAAGAATCGACAAGAGAGACTTATGAAAAAGGAATCTCTTCGATTCCCAG
Source organism: Gallicola sp. (assembly GCA_012798975.1). Classification (GTDB taxonomy): domain Bacteria; phylum Bacillota; class Clostridia; order Tissierellales; family Peptoniphilaceae; genus JBQKLI01. Next base: position 5,980 of record JAAZME010000298.1, on the reverse strand, counting down.
CGAGACAGCCTGCTATCCGGCTAAAATTGCCCATGGACATATAGAAGACCTTGTAAATCAAGATGTGGATTTCATATTCTATCCTTCTGTATTTTATGAAAAACAAGAGTTCGAAAAGGCTCATAATAATATAAACTGTCCTGTAGTTATCGGCTATCCAGAGCTGATTAAAAATAATATGGACAGCTTTAAAGAAGAGAAGATCAAGTTTATGAATCCTTTCCTATCCCTTCAGGATAAAGAAGGACTTATAAAGAGACTTGCAGAGGAATTTAAAGAATTCGGTATCTCGAAAAAAGAAGTTTCAAACGCTATGGAAAGAGCTTGGGAGGAGTTAGAAAACTTTAGAGAGGATATCCGGCAAGAAGGTCAAAGAGCTTTGGAATTTATGGAAGAAAAAGGAATTCATGGAATTGTATTGTCAGGCCGTCCTTATCATATCGACCCTGAGATAAACCATGGGATTCCTCAGCTGATTACATCGCTGGGTCTTGCGGTTCTATCCGAGGATTCAGTCCTTTCCTATAAAAAAGATGTGGACCAGGAACTTCGAGTATTGGACCAATGGGTATATCACTCCAGACTTTATAGGGCAGCAGAAGTTGTAGGAGATTCTAAGAATATGGAACTTGTGCAGTTAAACTCTTTCGGCTGCGGGCTGGATGCTGTTACAACGGATCAGGTGAAGGAAATCTTAGAGCGCAAAGGAAAAATATATACGACGATAAAAATCGATGAAGTATCGAATTTAGGGGCAGTAAAAATCCGCCTTCGTTCCTTAACACAAGCTCTTCAAGGCAGACAATTGAAACTGCCGGTTAAAGCGGAAATGCCGAAGAAAATAGAATTCACAAAGCATATGAAGGAATCCTACACTATCCTTGCGCCTCAGATGGCTCCGGAACATTTCGATATCCTTCAAGGAGCTTTAGAATCAGAAGGCTATCATTTTGAGTTCTTGAAGACAGTAGATACAAAAGTGATCGATGAAGGGCTGAAATATGTAAACAATGACTCCTGCTATCCATCGATTACCGTAGTAGGACAGTTTATGGATGCTGTAAAATCCGGGAAATACGATGTGAATCGTTTAGCCCTGCTGATGAGCCAGACAGGAGGAGCCTGCAGAGCTTCCAATTATGTAGGATATATCCGAAAAGCATTGATCGAAGCAGGTTATCCGCAAATTCCTGTTATCGCATTGTCGGCACAGGGTATCGAGACAAACGAAGGTTTCAATTTATCTACTTCCATGCTTAACAAGTCTTTAATGTCTATGCTGTACGGAGATCTTATTATGAGAGTTTCCAATGCAACAAGACCTTATGAAATCAATAAAGGCGAAACAAACGAGATGAAGGAAAAGTGGATCGATATTTGCCGCAAGCAGGTACGCAGTCCTCGTATGAGCCAGTTTAAAAAGAATATCTATAAAATTGTCGAGGATTTCGAGTCGATTCCGATAGAAAAGAAAGATATTCCTAAAGTGGGGATTGTTGGAGAGATTTTAGTAAAATATCTTCCGGAAGCAAATAATAATCTCCAGGATATTTTGGAAAAAGAAGGGGCAGAAGTAGTACTTCCAGACTTAACAGATTTTATAATGTACTCCTTAAGAAACGCGGTACACAAGCATCAGCTGTTATCGAAAGGGAGGTTCGGAGCGATTTTATGCGATATGGGTGTGAAATTTATAGAGTTTTACCGCCGCCATATTCGTAAAGCTCTTGCAAACTCTAGATTCGACACTCCTTTATATGTAGAAGAATTGGAAAATCTGGCTGAACCTGTAGTATCCTTAGGAAACCAATATGGTGAAGGATGGCTGTTAACTGCAGAAATGTTGGAATTAATCGAATCAGGAGCGCCGAATATCGTGTGTATCCAGCCTTTCGGATGTCTGCCAAATCACATTACCGGAAAAGGTGTTATCAAAACGATTCGTGAAATGCATGAAGAAGCGAATATTATCCCTATCGATTACGATCCGGGAGCTTCTGAAGTAAATCAGATCAATAGAATCAAGTTGATGCTTAACCAAGCTAGAGAAAATCTTGAAAAAGAACCGGAGCTGCTGTAAGGAAAAAGGCAGGACTGCTGCGAGGCCTAGGCGGCACGCCCTTAGCGGCTAGGGAGAGAAAAAGAGTGGAGAGCGGAGTTTTGGAGGAAAATAAGAGGAATGCTTATCTTCTTCCTTATCTTCTCTCTTTCTTTTATATCTCGTTTCTTTTTGGATGAACCGGTATTTTACGCCGCTTTTGGGCTCCTTTTTAAAAATATGATAAAATGAAAGGGTATTGAAAGAATATCGTTGACTTTCCCGGAAGCTTTTCTGTTATTATTATGAGTGTGCTATAATAATACTACTAATAATAACTGGAGGAATCATATGAAAGGTCGTACAATAGTCGCCTTTGTCTTATCGTTAATTATTTTTGGTTTTATCTTTTTTTATGGTTCAACCATATTGGATATGCTGAATTTAGGAAATGATGATACGATTAAAGGAGATGATTTAGCAAAAGGCAATGAGATAGAGCAGCGAGTACCAAACGAGATATTCTTTTTAATGGTTGGAGTAGATGAAAACAGCCAGATGGAAAATAAAGATCAAAATACAAGAACAGATACAATAATGCTTGCGAAAGTAAACTTAGAGACAGGTTCTGCGGATGTTTTATCCATCCCGAGGGATACAAAGGTAAAAATTAATGGGGAATACCATAAAATAAATGCAGCTCATGCATACGGCGGAATGACGTTAACACTTCAGACGATACGTAATTTTCTAGGAGTAGATTTAGATTATTATGTGGCGGTGAATTTTAAAGCTGTAGAAAAAGTTGTAGATGCTATCGGAGGAATCGAAGTCGATAACCAGCGCCGTATTGTGATACCGAGGGAAAAAGTTGATATTCCTGCAGGCAAGATCAAACTAAACGGCAAGGATGCACTGGCCTTTGTACGAAATAGAGAATTCGACAATGGAGATTTAGGAAGAGTGGATAATCAGCAAAAATTTATGATGAACCTTCTTGATCAAGTGATTTCTCCTGGCAATATTACAAAGGTGCCTCAGCTAATCGATATTTATAAAAAAGAAGTGAAAACAAATATACCATCGAATATTATTGCCGGAGCTGCAACAAAAATCGGCAATATCAATAAAGACAAAGTGAATTTCCATACTGTTCCAGGACAGCCTGTAAATGAAGGAATCTCTTATTATGTAGCCCAAAGAGAAGAAACTTTACAACTTGTGGAAGAGATCTTTGGGGATTATGTTCTAACAGATGCGGAAATTCAAAAGCAGAATGAAGGCGATATTGACGAAGAACAATTCAATGACCCGGAACTAAATAAAGAAATGCAGTGGCAAAACCAGTATTAAATAATGGAAAGGCGGGGGCTTAATGAGAGAGATTCGAAAAGAAGAGCATATAGAAAATTATTTAAAGTCTGCTTATAAAGGCGACAATCTTCTAAGTGATATATATATCGAATACAATGCTCTGCCTGAACTAGATTTCGAACAGATTAATACAGAATCAGAGCTTTTTGGGAAAACTACAAAATTTCCGCTGATGATCAATGCGATGACCGGAGGAACGGAAGTCTGTGAAGAAATAAATGCAGATTTGGCACGGATTGCAAAAGAATTTTCGATTCCAATTGCATTAGGTTCCCAAAAAATAGCCTTAGAAAATGATGAAAGCATTAAAACCTTCTCTATTGTTCGAGAGATAGTAGGGGAAAAGAACGTGGTAATCGGAAATCTTTCTTCCAACAGCAGTTTAAAAGAAGTAAAAAGAGCAAAAAACATGATCGATGCAGATGCGATGCAGCTTCATGTGAATCCTGTTCAAGAGCTGGTAATGAAAGAAGGCGATCGAAAATTTTCAGGGATTCTAGAAAATATCAGCAGTATTATAGAAGAATTAGACCAGCCGGTTATTGTAAAAGAGGTAGGGTTTGGATTATCTGCCCAAGCAGTCTCCAGATTATATGATAAGGGTGCAAGATATATCGATATTGCAGGACACGGCGGAACAAACTTCGTTGAAATTGAGAACAATCGAAGATTTGATTGTGATTTTGAAGATTTTTACCCTTGGGGTATTCCTACTGCGAAGATCCTTTTAGATATAAAAAAAGACCGAAAAGAGGATCTTTTTTTAATATCCAGCGGCGGACTAAAATCTTGACAGTGTATCGTAAAATCCTTTATATTAGGCGCTGATTATGTAGGAATCAGCGGAGAAATTCTTTCCTACCTTTTATACGGGGGATATGAACAGGCTAGAGATTATGTAGAAAGTCTTATAGCAAAAACCAAGATAGCAATGCTTTTACTAGGTGCAAAAGATCTAGAAGATTTAAAAAAGATCCCTTATAAAGTAACTGGACGATTAAAAGAATTAACAGAATAAAAAAGGATCCTTTACTTTTAAGTAAAGGATCCTTTTTTTATGAGTTCATTGGCAATGTGTATAATTTTTTTTCGATGATAATTTGAGGTGATTTTCTCCATATTATCTTTGACGGTATCCAAAACTTCTGGGGAATCCATAATCTCTTCCATGATCTTTTTTGTTTCCTTTGGCGTTCTTGCGTAAAAGGCCAGATGATTGGACAGAAGAAATTCCACATTCTCTTTTTCCTGCCCTGGTACATAGTGGGGAAGCAGAAGAGGCAGGTTTTTGTTTAGCGCTTCTGTAACAGAGAGTCCTCCTGGTTTTGTAAGTACACAGTGGGAATCATCCATAAGAGAAGCTACATCATCGGTATAGCTGAAAAGTTCAAGCCTTCCTTCTTGGATATCCTTAGCAAAACGCCGCTTCATTTTCCCTTTTATTTTATCATTTCTTCCGCACAAGGCACGTATATGTATCGGCCGATCTATACTCAACAACGCATCTACGATATGTATAATATAGTTGAAACCGACGGAGCCGGCCATAACGAGGATCTTGAAAGTTTCAAAAGAAGGAGGATCTTTTCGGATCGTAAAGATTTTAGAGATAGGGATTCCGCAGGAATGAACCCGATCGGGATGTATCCCTTTTTCAACCATCTTAATTTTAGTAAAGTCGCTCCCTACAATATATGCATCCACATAATCGTGAAGGTAAAGATCGTGAGCTACAAAATCAGTTACTACGCTGATAAAAGGCAGGCGGATAATTCCTTCTTTTTTCATAGAAGCAATAAAAGAAACGACAAAGGGATGTGTTCCCAGTATAATATCCGGTCTTTCGCGATGGAGTATTTCTATAATTGTTTTACGGGAAACTTTTGCTAGTGTTGAAAATAAACCCTTTGAAATTTTTTTCTTATTAGAGAGCTGATATAATGCACCCCATGAAGAAGGAACCTTATTTGCCAAGGTTTCGTATCCTTTGTTGATGGTACGATCCAGTTTGGGACTAATTTTATTCATCGTGTCCACAATAACAACTTCATAATCAGAATCTGTAAAGATTTCTTTAAGATTTCTCGCTGCTGTATTGTGGCCTCCTCCTGTAGAAAGAGAGAAGATAAGTGCTTTTTTCATAGAAACCTCCCATTATTAGTCTATTATACTATAAAATAATAAGAAAAAGGCAATTGGCCAACGGAAAGGAATGTTATGAATTTATTTGAGACATTAAATTTCAGCAAAGATTTTGAAATAACAGATACGATATTGGAAAATGAAAAAATTAAGATTGAAAGGATATTGTCTTCAGGGCAGAGTTCGGATGTTTACGATCAGAACGAAGATGAATGGGTTCTTGTTTTAGAAGGAGAAAGTGTATTGGAAACAGAAGGGAAAGAAATTCCCCTTAAAAAAGGAGATCATTATTATATAAAGGCCCATGAAAAGCATAGAGTGCTCTATACTTCGGAAAACTGTCTTTGGCTTTGTATATTCGTAAAATAGGCAAGTTAATCAGAGTTTTTCTCTATCAAAGAAAGAGCCCAAAGAAGCGGCGGGTCG
>JAAZME010000072.1 GCA_012798975.1 Gallicola sp. | reverse complement strand
GATCATGATCTTTTGATAATCCAATATACTCATCGAGATTAAATGTAGTCACTTTGCTAAAGTCTAACCCATTCTTATTCGCTTCGATTAACTCTTTATACATCCCTACCGGTGTAGAACCTGTAGCCAGACCTAAAACAGCCTTGTCGTTTTTTTTGATAATTTCAATAAATATTTTCGCAGCTTCTTTGCTTAACGTTTCATAATTTTGAGTTTTAATGACTTTCATTCTTTCACTCTCCTACTTTTATTGGATAAAATTCTAGATAATCGCTAGAAGTACATACGTATTCAATACCATTATACGTCCCTTCTTGTACATTTTGCAAACCATCTCCATGGAGATGGCCATATATACACTTTTGAACATTATATTTTTCCATGATTTTACCAAATTCGTTTGGAATTCTCTCTTCGGAAAAGGGCGGATAATGGAGCATGCATATTATCTTCCCGCCTTTCGTGCTTTGTAAACTAAGTTCAAGCCGCAGAAGTTCTCTTTCAAATATTTTCACATCTTTATCGATGAAGTCTTTATGGCTTTTATCAATCCATCCCCTTGTGCCAGCTATCGAATACCCGCTATATTCAAATGAATTATTCTGTAAAAATGAAATCGTCGATAAATTCAGTTCATTTAATTTTTTTAATGAATTCCACCAGTAATCATGGTCGCCTTTCAATAATATTTTTTTCCCAGGAAGCCTGTCAATACGATTCAAATCAACGGCAGCTTCCTTTTCATTCATCGCCCAAGTTATATCTCCCGGCACTAATACTAAATCTTCATTCTGGATAATATTTTCCCAATTCAAAAAAATACGCTCCTCGTAATTTGACCATGAAGATCCGAACAATTCCATTGTTTTCTTTTTTGTATAATCCAAATGAAGATCTGATATGCTGTAAATCAATAGTGTAACCTCTTATAAATTCATATAATGGTATTCAATGTTTTTATTATCCAATAATTCTTTTTCTCTTTGCTGACAGGTAAACAATAGTATTTGACGATAATCACTGATTTCAGCTAGATAATCAAGGAGAATACCCAGCCGTCTTTGGTCTGTCCGAATGAACGCGTCGTCTAAAATCAGAGGAAATTCGTCTTTAAAGATCTCTTCGATCAAGAATAGACGAATCAAAATCATAATCTGGTCAAAGGTCCCAGAGCTTAAACTTTCTTCAGAGATATATTTATCGCTGCTGTTTAGAAAAGATAAATTAAATTGATCTCCCATTTTAAAAACAGCTCCTTCACCCCGCAATTCACTCATTAAAGTAGAAAGCATGTTATTGATTCTGGGGATATAATTCTTATAGATATTATTTTTTGCTAGATTAATCGATTCAATGGCAAGTTCGATCCCTTTTCTTCTATTATTATAATACTCTATTTTAACATTTAATTCCTCTACACGCTCTGTAGACTCTAACAATTGTTCAAGTTTTGGTTCCAAAAAGGATATTCTTTCCTTCAAAGCAGATATTTTCGTGCTGTTATCTCTAACCTTTTCGTTTATCGTTTCAAATTTCTCTACATCTTTCTTTTCCAGCTTCAGATCTCTCAAATAATTCAAACGTGTAAAATCAAATTCACTTTCTACTTGTTTTAAGAGTGATTTTTTTTGTATGCAGGTTTCAATAATTGATTTTTCTCTGTTCTTCAAATTCTCTAATTCTTCAAAAGTAAGAATATCAACTTTATCAATTTTGAATAAAAAAGCTCTAAGTTCCTCTGTTTTTTCATCTTCCTGGCGGATCAAATGATCTATCCGAAGATCATAGTCCTCTATCTGTTCTTGAATTAACGTATATTCGCTTGTTGAAGAGGCATCGGTATGTAGAGGCATATAATTCTGCAGCAGCTCTTTTGTAGATAGTTTAGGGAGATCGTAGTCCATCACTAAACTTTTTGTTTTCTGCTTAATCTCATCTTTTAATTTCTTTTGTGCAGAAAACAAAAGCAGAACTGCCAAGATCACCGCAGCCAATAATACTAACGATATATAGAACACATTGATTTGTCCGCTATAATAACTGTATAAAAACATCAGTAATGGAAGTATCGAAAAGAAGAAAATATATTGTATCCTTTTCGATAATTTTTTATTTTTCATATACCTTTTTTCAATTTCTTTATACCGATTTTCAACATCTTTATTAAGATGAAATTCCGAATGCAGTTTTTTTAACCGCTGGAAAGATTCTTTTTTAGCCGTGGATATTCGATCATAATCATTTTTAATTCGATCTAAAGAATGCAGGTTCGATATGTACTGGTCTATCTCTTCATCTGAGACAGTGTTCAATAAATGAGATGTTTTTATTTCCAATTCTAGAGATTTAATTTCATTGTTCAAATTATTCTTCATATTCATAGCCGATTCTAAACGGCTGCGTTCTTCGAATAAGGCTTGTGTTTGAGATAAGCTGAACTCCTTCTCTAGCAACTCCCTTTCTTCTTCTAATGCTCTTAACTGGCTTATGGAAATCTCATACTCTTTTCTTATATCTTCTAAAGATTCCAGCTCTTTCAGCAGATTCTCTCTTTCATGGTGCAAGGAGCCTAATGGTTTTTTCTTTGCCTTTGTTGTACCTATTTCATTTTTTAAATTCACTAAATACTGTAAACTGGAATAAGCAGAAAATGACTCTAAAGCTTGTGCAGAATGCTGAGTCAATTGATCTTGAAGTATTTCTTTTGTCTGATCTTCCATACTCAATAGATCTTCTTGTATCACAAAAACTTTTGAAAAAAGCTCGGAACCTATGCCGAAAAAAAACTCTCCAGGAAAAGAAAGATTGGACCTGGAATAACCTTCCAGCTCTGGACTAATATCTGTACCCGTTGTTTCATCATAGATGTAGTACTCTTTAGAAATAAAATCTCTATAAATCCTGTATTTATTTGAATTTGTTTCAAAAAGTATACTTCCCCGATAGTTTCTGCCCTCCCACGGCATATATTTATCATAATCAGCGGTAGTACGAAGAGTTCTTAAATAAGACTTCGCAAAACCGTAAAAAATTCCTTCTATAAATTTGAAAATTGTAGTTTTGCCGCTTTCATTTTCTCCATAAAGCACATTAAGACCTGTACTAAAATCGATAATCTGATTATGAAATTTTCCAAAATCGATTAAATTTAATTCAACTATTTTCATTTTTCACCATGTTCTATCAAAGCCTCCAATCCAACTTGCAATGCTATTTTTGAAGCAGGATCTTCTTTGCGCATTTTTATTTCATCAATAAATAAACCGATCAAATTAGACCGATTTAATTCATAAATCTTTTCAACATCATATTCTTGGCTGATATTATCAATTATTTCTATATATTCAAAAAAACCGCCCAACTGTTCCTTTAGGCTCTCCATATCAATTTCATATTCTTTAGATAATGACCCTTCTAAAATCAACCTCAAATAAACTTTATTTGAATAGTTCTTTTTTATTTCCGACAGTTCCCCTTCCAATTCATAATAATTAAAACTATTATCGATGGTAAAGACATGCTCCAAGAAAACACTCTTTGAAAGAGAGATTCTTTCTGTGCGTAAAACTCCATCTTCTATTTCTCCGTAAATAACACCATGGGCGCCTTTCTCTCCAAAGTCTAAAGGTTCTATCGAACCGGGATACATCGTTCTAGAATCGGCTGCCGCAGGCTTATGGATATGGCCAAGGGCTATATAGTCGAAAGGATACTTCTTAAGCTCTTTTCGGTCAATTGAAAGATATGGAGAATCTGGGTCATATACATCTCCATGGATAGCTAAGATATTTATTTTCTCTTCATTCAAAAGCAGATTGTCTAAAAGATTTTCTTTTTTGAAATGCTGATTTTCAAAGGCTATTCCGTATATGTCCGCCTTCGGAAATTCAAGCTTTTCAATCCTTTCATTTTTAAACAAAAAAACATGATCAGGCATTTTCACAACAGTCCATAAACTGTCCTGCCGATAGGGATCATGATTTCCTGGTGTAATAATTATATTGATTTCTGGAATAAGATTAAACAAATCCACTAATCGCTTCATTTCGGAAAGTGTAAAATACTCTTCATTAAAGAGGTCTCCCGTAAGAAATATAAAATCAACTTCTTTCATTTTTGCTAGTTCAAACAAAGACTCTACACTTCTCCATATATCGTTACGCCTCTTAATCGCAATTTCTCTTAAAGACGAATGAGCAAAACTTGCGGATAAATGAAAATCTGATCCATGTAAAAAAGATAACACAATGCCTCCTATCCGTAATAACGGTATTTCTTCTTATGGTCTAAACGAATATATATCTTAAGCTGATCTTCTCCCAATTCAAATAATTTCATAAATTTGATCAGCAGATTACGAATTTGAATTGTATTAAAGTGGGTCTCGGCATATAATTGTCCGATTTTTACAGGTTTTTGAAGTTTTGAACTGTCTTTTGAAAAATAAGGTTTCTTAATCCCGTTATATCTGGCTTTCTTTTCTACTGAATAGAATAGTAAAGGATCCATCCTGCATAATTCTTGTAAAATCTCAATATAGAGTTCTTTGAAAGAATTAGCTTCTTTATATTTGTTTTCAATAAATGTATAACCTTTTGGTTTCGTATAAGTAAAATCATCGCTTAAAGTTAAAAAGTCTTTTTTATTTTCTTCATCTAATTCTTCAAACAAAGATAATTGTATCCCTTCTACCGGCAATATATTTAGAATTTCTTTAAGAAGTCTGCTAAATTCGTCTATTTTAGTATAGTAATCCCGATTTTCATATTGATCTGCTTTTTCAAAATCTTCCATCAAAGCAGTACAATGATCGTAAAGTTCCAATATTAATTGTGGGTTTTCGTTTTTAATCTGATCAAAATACCGCTTCATAATAAACCTTTCAAATAGTGTTCTTGTCTTTTACGAATAGCTCGTATAGATATTGTGCAAATACAGAAGGCTGGTTCAAATCAAAATGAAGTCCTTCTCCAGTATAAGGTATATCGCTAATGATCCCTAAACGATTCACAGGATTGGATTGGGGGACTTCCGATACGCTTTTTCTTAAGATCTCGAACTTTGGCAGCGGTTCTCCTTTAAGTCCTTCTATAATCATAATATCCTGCTTTCCTCTTTCTCGTTCGAGAATTTCTTTATAGTCAATTCTATTTTTTTCATAACGAATTTGTGCTATTTTTTTTTCGTTAAAAATAATCACATTCTTTGCCCCGGACTCAGCGTAAGAATAGGTATCTGTACCTTTTTGGTCTATAGAAAAATCATGTCTCCCATCGTGTTTTAGTACTGCGGTTTCTACGCCCATCTCCGACAAAGAGCGAAGAACTCCATTAATAAAGGTCGTTTTTCCAGTATTTTTTAAACCACAGATGCTTATGCTGTTTCCAAAAGATCGTATATATTCATTCGGACGATTAACATTGTCCAATAAATTTAGGGGAAAAGCCGTTTTTTCTAGGGGTATATATTTCACCCGAAGCATCTTTAGTAAAGAAATCAGCTTCAGCTTTTTTTGTTCTAGTGAAATTTTAAAAAACTCTGCCAGTTCTTTACGGTAAAGACCGCATAAAGGATGTATTTTTCCATTCAATGTAAAGAGAACACAGTCGTAATCTTCCTCTATAAAAAGTTCTAAAAAATCCGGTATTTCTTTTTTTATAAAGGGGAGATCGACTGCGCAAATAAAATTCCATCTATAGGAAGTCGCCTTTAATACTTCATAAATTCCGCCCACAGGTCCTGTTTCTGAAAAGCTGTCTTCTACAATAGTAATATCTTTGACTGGAAGAGAAAAAAGAGTCTCTTTATGATTTACTGATAGGTAGATGGGATATTTTTCCCACATCTTAATCTTTCTCTCTAAAAAACTGCAGCCAAAAAAATCAAGCTGGCTTTTAGCTGTTCCCATCCTGCTGCTTTTTCCACCTGTTAATATACCGATTCCTATCATAATTATGGAAGGTAAAAACCTTCTATCTCCTCTCCGGGTTTTATTTCTGTATTTGGCCTTTGGATAACCATAACATTGCAATCCACCATATTTGATATCACGGAGGATTTATGCACCTTATCTACTAGATAAATCTTCCCTTGTTTTTCCTTCGCCCGAACGAGTCTTGTTAAACGGCTTTTTTTAAGATAACCTTCTTCTATAACAAGCTTAAATCTTTTCAATTGTAAATCTTCGCTTCCATAAAAGGCAGATGCCACCGGCCAAAACAAAACATTAAAATTAGCTAATGAAGCATAAGGGTTGCCTGAAAAACAAAGCAGAAGCTTGTTTTTATAAGATGCTGCTAATACAGGAGTACCTGGCTTCATAGCTACTGAATGAAATAAAATCTCTGCTCCTATATGCTTCATTACATCTGGCATTAAATCTTTATCTCCTACTGAAACGCCCCCTGTAGTTAAAAGGATATCGCTTTCTTCCAAATTAGATACTATCTGCTCAGATAGACCTTGAATGTCATCGGAAGAAATAGATAGATTTTGAATTTCTATGCCGTTGTGAAGAAGATTTGAAGCAATAATATAATTAGTGCTGCTAAATATCTTTCCTGGTTCCAACTTATTTCCTGGTTTCAGCAATTCGCTTCCGGTAGAAATCAAAGAAACCTTCATCGACTTAAATACGGGTATCCGATCCCTTCCTATACTTGCCAAAATTCCTAAATGAGTACTAGTAATTTTTGTTCCTTTTGAAAATATTAAATCGCCTTTTTTAACATCTTCTCCTATAGGGCAGTAATGATTGTAAGGCGGGATTTCTTCGTAAATCTCGACTTTGTGCTCTCCATAATTTGTCAGCTCCTGCTTTATCACAGAGTCATAGCCTTCTGGAATAAAAGAACCGGTCATTAACCGAACAGCTGTTTTTTCACCAGCCTTGATTGTAGAAAAATCACCGGCATATATTTTTTCTATAACAGTAATTTCTATAGGATTATCTTTTGAGGCGCCTTTTGTATCGATAGACCGCAAAGCATATCCATCCATTGCAGATTTCGGAAAATCCGGTACATTAATATCTGAATAAATATTTTCTGCTAAGATTCTTTCTGTCGAATCTAAAAGAGAGACGACCTCAATATCGTTTTGCCTGCGGACTTTTTCTACTAGTATTTGGACTGCTTCATTTATTTCTATCATATTAATCTACTCGATTTCTATTTACACAAGAATTATTTTTCAAATTCTTCCTTTAGTAATTCGTACAATACTTTCGCTTCTTCTTCCGACAATGTAATTCCTTTGCTCATTCTAGTATGATCGGGATTCCATTCTCTAATATCCATCTTCGCTTCTCTTTCATTGAAGCTGACAAAATTCAATTCTTTACGCCATCCCTTTGCATTTTCCGATAATACTCCAAGTTGTTCAACAATATCATATTTAAATTCAGCCATATTTTTCCTCCCTTATTGTGGTAATTCTACTGAATTAGGCAATATTGACATAAAAATATAATCTAATTCATCAATAGATACTTGTAATATAGAGATATCTTGATAGATCTGATCCCTAATCTTCTGATTATTCATTATTTTTATAGGTGTTGCAATCGACTTATCTTTACGCGATAAAGAATGAAGATTCTTTTTATCCATTTTTTTAAGCGTATTCAAATAAAACTTCATCATTCGCATTGACTTGAAATGTAGCGCATGATTTGCTCGTATAACAATTTCTTGAACTGCATCAAATTCCATAAAAAGAGTAGCTATTTCATTAATTTCATCAAACATTTTAAAGATTCGATTTAAATCCTCTCTGTTTTTTACATCCATGGTATACTGGGCATCGATATTAGAGGAACAGGATTTAATAAGAATCTCTTGTATTCTCAAATTATTAACATTGCTGTCTCTTTCTTCTTGATCGATTTTTTGATAAATGCTGTTAATAAAATTTTTAGTTTTCAAAAATTTGCTTTGCTGATGAAATAATTCTAAAGCTCTTGTTCTCTTCATTAATGTTCGCTGCAAAAAGCTTCTTTCTATTAAAAGATCAGAAAAACTTTTTTTTCTAAGTATTTCCATCTGTTCATTGCTTAAAGTGGTCGGTAATATTCTATAAAAATCGCTTTCGTTATTTATAGTTATATTTTTATTCATTTGTATATCACCCCATTATTCAATATTGTACAGATTATAATAAAAAAAGTAAAGTTTTTAGACCTTCCTCAAAGATTATGATATTATTATTTAGAGGTGATGAAATGAAAGATCGTAATAAAGCTCTTCGAATAGTAGCTCTGCTATTAGCATTGGCTATGATTATACCTATGATAATGGTGTTCTTTGTAAGATGATTATCACAAAAATAGGCTACGACGATAAAACAAATTTGTTTATAATCGAAACTCCGAAAGAATCTTTCCAGATCAGCTATGAGGATTATGAAAAATATCATCTTCAAAAAGATCAAGAAATTAATCCTGATCTCTACGATAAACTGAAGAATATCGCACTAAAAAACAAAGCTTATGCCGATGCAATTAATTTTTTGTCTTATCGAATCCGAACTGAAAAAGAAATCAAGGATAAATTGAATAAAAAATACAGCTTTGAAATTGTCTCTAGTATAATTGAAAAATTGACAAGAGAAGGTCTGATAGACGATTCTTATTTTGCGAGGGTTTATATTGAATCAAAATTAAATACAACAAATTGGAGCGTAAGAAAGGTAAAATATCAATTAGGAAATTTAGGAATCAGCAATGATGTTTTTGAAGAAGAGCTGTCAAAACTGGACTTTAGCACTTCTGAAATCCAAAACGCTCATAAATTAGTCTCTAAACAAATCGAAAAATGGAAATCAAAATACAGCGATACTTATGCTTTAAGAAACAAAATCTATGCATATCTCTCCTCTAGAGGTTTTAATTATGATACGATCTCTGCTGTAATGGAGGAATTCGTAAATGAGTAATTTTGTTTATATGCTGCTTTGCAATGACTTATCCCTTTATACAGGATATACAACGGATTTAGAACGCAGAATTCAACAGCATAATGCAGGAAAAGCTTCTAAATGCACTCGGTCTAGACTTCCTGTAGAATATATTTTTTATCATTCCTGCGATACAAAAAGCGAAGCTTTAAAGCTGGAATGTAAAATCAAAACCCTTAAAAGATCTCAAAAGATCGACCTTATTCAAGATGAACTGTTTAATCTTTTCACGCAGGACAAAGAATTTGATACTGTTTTTAAAAAAATAAAAAACAAGGCCTGATATATTCTATAGAGCCTTGTTTTTGATTTGTAGTGAACCATAATTTGATTTCTATCATTATATAATGTACTGTAGCCTGCATATAGACATAGAAACACTGTCAAAGAAACAACAGTTGCAATCGCTATGATGATCGCTATCTGATAAATGATCGCCGTCATCGGAAGAGTGCCTGATAAAATTTGTCCCGTCATCATTCCTGGCAGATTCACTATTCCCATGCCCAGCATACTATTTAGAGTTGGAAGCATAGCAGTTTCCATAGCTCTGTTTACAAAAGGAATTAGTATTTCTTTTGGATGTGCCCCAGCATTTTGAAGGGCTTCAATTCGAGCAGCGTTACCCCGGATCTGTTCTGCAAAGCTCTTTAATCCAAGCTGTACTCCTGTCATAGAATTCCCGAAAAGCATCCCCCCTATAGGAATAGCATATTGGGGATTAAACAGGGACACGCCTACTACAATATAAATAAAAAAGAGCAGAACCGCAGACCCCGAAAGACCTATAGATATTACAATAATCCTTCTAAATCTTTTATTATCGATTTCAAAATTGCTGAGAACTCTGTAAATAGAAAAGACAATCATAGCTGCCAAATAGGCAAGTATAAAGACAGGATGGGGATTCTTAAAAATATAAGTCAATACAAGTCCCGCAAGCACCAGCTGCAGCGACATCCTAAACCCCGCCAGCACCAATAGTCTTGTTTTGTCGATACGGGAAAACTTCATGATCCATAAAATGATTAATAAAAGTATATAGACACTTCCAAACTGAACCAGACCAATTTCTGTTACATTTGAATTCATTGCTCATCCCTTCCAATACGGATAATTTCCTCCGCGAATTGTTCTTTCAACTGCTGATCGTGGGAGACTACTATTATAGTATTTTCTTTTTCTTTTCTTAAAGCTATTAAATTTTCAAAAAGTTCAGAAGCTGTTTTATCGTCTAATGCTGATGTCGGTTCATCCAATAACAGCACCTTCGGCTGAAAGGATAGAAAGATTGCCAAATATACTCTCTGCCGCTCTCCCCCTGATAATTTTGCACATAGGGTATCAAGAGGAAAATCTGCCATACAAAGAGCTAGGTAGTAGCGGAATTTTTCCTTTGAAGGTAGAGGCGTTTTTCTGTATTTGTAAAAACGTTCAAAATTTTCCTCAATTGTTCCGTCAAATAAATAGATCTGCTGGCTGACCAAAAGCACTTCCCTGCGCAGTTCTAAAGTATCCCATTGTTCTAATGGCTTTTTTTCATAAAGGATCTCTCCGCTTTCTGGAGAAATGGTTGCATTTAAGAGATGAAGCAGCGTACTCTTTCCTGTTCCGCTTCCTCCGATTATAAAGGTCGTTTGATTGGAAAATATCTCAATTGAATCATAGTTTATTTTGTCGTAGACCCTGACATTTTTTATTTCGAACAGCTTCTGCATCCTGTTTTATCTCCATTAAGCTCCAAAGTTTCCTGTCTTAGTTAAGTAAAATATTGCAATCGTACCCGGACCTGTATGTGCACCAATAGTACAACCAATATCAGATACAAATATATTAGATGCCCCTATTTCTTTTTCAATGATATTCTTTATTTTCTCAGCTTTCTCTAAACTATAGCTGTGATAGACATAAATCTCTTGTTTCTGCAGCTCTTCTTTTGTAGAATCTTCCAGCATCGTTTTCGCAAGG